>CALZIO010000015.1 GCA_945787785.1 uncultured Chromatiaceae bacterium | reverse complement strand
TGTCCCTCAGAAGATGAGAGAACTCACCATGAATATCCGATTGGTCTTTGATTATTTGAAAATGACCAGAAATTCATGCCAAGCGGCGAATGGTTGAGGCGGAGAACAAATTCACCGTGCAGATTTCAGACATTCGCTTTCATGTAATCTGCGACCCTAGATTACGCTGCGAGTGATAACAAGTAATCACCCTTATACAAAGTCATTCGGTTAAACTAAAGGGAGAGGCGCTGTATGAGGAAGCCTATCGAACTCTTGAAACAGGCTGCTCAAAGGCGGGCCAGGCGATTAATACTGAAATGGATGACACAAGAAATGGGCTTCAACTATCGGGTACTGGACACATGGACCAGACTGCAGCTTATGCTGCATTTGATGCCCAGGTTATCTCATTATTGGTCGATTTGAATAACGATCTTAATCCTGAGGTCAATTTGAGTATATTTAGGAAATCATCAAACCAGTCATATTTAGGCGCTTTTAAAGAGCAGGCCAGCAAAGCCTGTATGAGTAATTGAAGTTATGACTATAAATACAGCTGAATCAGATACGCAGACAACTAAAACAGGCGCTAAGTGGTTCATCGCAACCCTTTGGTTAATTTGTTTGCCTGCCTTAATTACGACTGTTGTACTGACATATCAGCACATCAAATTCAAAAATGAAATTTATGAGTCAGCGAAATCCGATTTACAACAACTGACTGTCGATGGTGTGACGCAGATCGATTCAATTCTGAGTCAGGCCATGAATTCAGCAGAAATGCTTGCCGATGGTATAACCAAAGGTCAGGTAAACAAGCAAAACATGCTGAAAAAACTGCAAGACATGCTTGCCAGTAATGCCAATTATTTTGGTGGAACCATCACTTTTGCCCCTTTTGGTTTCGACCCAAGTATCAGGCTTTATTCTGCCTATTACTCAAAATCGGGTCCTGAAGGGGAGCTGGAGTTTCTTCAGTTGGCGGATATCTATGACTACACAACACCTGAGTATGATTGGTATGTCGAGCCTATGGACAAAGGTAACCGGTGGGGTGAGCCTTACTGGGATGAGGCGGGTAAAACCTATTTAACAACCTACTCGGCACTATTTTATATCGAACATCCAGAGACAAAAGAGAGGGTGCCCAATGGTGTTGTTACCATTGATATCTCCATGCGGCAGATAAAAAATATTATCGAATCACTGGATGTAGGACCAAGTGGGTTTGGTGCCCTCACAACTCAGGAAGGCAACTATCTCTATCATCCTGATTACGACTACGTTTTATCTCATAAGAATCTCACCGATGTTGCCAAGGAAAAAAATGACAAAGACAGAATCGAAGTTGCCAATCGTGCCTTAAAGAGAGAAGGTGGAATTATTGATCATATCAGCACAACTACGGGTCAAGCATCCTGGTTTATATTTGAGCCGGTACCAATCTCAGGATGGTCTTTACAGAATACCTTTCTGCTGGATGATATTCAGGTTGATGTCGATACCTTGCGTCGTCAAGTGATCTGGATTGTCATCGTGGCAATTATTTTTTTAACGTCTTTATCTGCGCTGATTTTAAAAATACAGAGAGGCAACACAGCGCGGATCTGGGTTATGTCGGGTGTTACATCACTGCTCTTGTTTATAGGTATCGGAATTATATGGAATCTAGCGTTAACCTATCATGACTCAGATAAAGGGGCGGGGATTAGGGTGTCTGATAAAGGCACGCTTAAGCAAATAATGAATAATTTCGACCAGCGCAGTTTAAGTAAACACCTGGAGCCGCCAACTTATATCCCAACAGGCGTTTTTATCGAAGCCATAGAGCTGCGTGGAGCCAATGATGTATCAGTGACGGGTAGAATGTGGCAGAAATATCCAAAAGATTTTACCGCCGACATTGGTCAGGGGTTTCAAATCGGCCGGGCTAAGAATGTCAAAGTCATGGAAATAGACTCGCAGGAGTTTAATGGCGAGACGGTCATCAATTGGCGCTTTCAGGCGGATCTGCGAACCCAGCTCGATTACTCAAGATATCCTCTCGAAGTTGAAAAAATACGAATGCAGATTTTGCCCTGGGAGACGAGTGAAAACATCGTGCTTGTGCCGGATCTTGATGCCTACAAATTAATGGCAGCGACACTGCTGCCAGGTCTTGATAAGAGTGTGTTTATTCCTGGGTGGGATTTGACCGAAACATTCTTTCTCTTCAGAACGGTGAAGGAATATACCAATTTTGGCGTAGAGCGAAATTTCGACCGGGAACAGTTTCCAGGTCTGTATTTTGAAATAGGCATTAAACGAATTTTCGTCGATGCCTTTATTTCAAATCTTACGCCGTTAATCGTTGTGACAATCATTCTGTTCTCGGTTTCCCTGTTGCCTCCGTCTATTGATATCAGCCGCGTACTGGGGATTTGTGTCTCAGTGTTTTTCGTGGTCGTTTTTGCCCATCTGGCAATTCGAAGGAATATTTCAATTGGTGAGATTTTTTATCTTGAGTACTTCTTTTTTGTGATTTATCTCACTATATTGCTGGCGCCGGTTAACTCATTCAGGACGTCACTGGATATACCAAGTCGCTTTTTTGAATACCAGAATGGATTAATACCTAAGGCAATTTACTGGCCAAGTATCATGGGGATATTTTTTGTAATCACTGCCTGGAAATTTTATTGAGTATAGAATATGTAGGAATGCTATTCAGACTCTAACTAAAGGCAATTTAAATAGATACTATTAATGAAGTTGACTGAAAAACAAGGCAATAGAGTCATCGCTGCTTGGGCAATTTTTCTCGTGGCGTTTTATCTGGTTTCTGGCTATCTCGCATCGACAAAGGTTTATACCGATAGAATTGAATCGTTAGAGCGTCATCTAGAGCGCATGGATCCTTCAAGGACTGAGGAAGGAAAAACTCAGGTGGATCTGGTGACGCTAAAAGAAAATGATATAGGTGAGCATAGTGACGTTCATATGGGTATCTATGTTGACCGCATTGTAGAAATTTCTACTAAGGCCACAGGCTGGACAGTAGATTTTTATGTTTGGTTTAGGTGGCAGGGTGACTCGATTGATCCTGGTAAAACATTCCATGTGATTGATGGAGAAATAGATACACAGACCAAGGTTGATGAGCATACAAGTGGTGCTGATCATTACGTTTTATACCGTGTGATCGCACGCATAACGAAATTTTTTAATGTTGTGCGTTATCCTCTGGATAATCATCTGTTAACCATCCGAATAGAAGATGGTGATCATCCCTGGGATGTGCTTCGTTATGTGCCGGATGAGCGAGGGGCAGAGTATAGCTCGCGTGTGTCAGTGCCTGGCTACATGCTTAAGCAAGCAGAAATAATCAGTAAACCACATGCTTATAAAACGACCAGAGGAGATCCACGCCAGCCAGCTGATTTTCAGTCTGTATATTCACAGATAACCTATGGTATTAAGATTGAACGGCCTGATTGGGGACTGTATTTCAAGATGTTTCAGGGGTTGTTTGCTTCAGTTGCCATTGCCATCGTTGCATTTCTGCTAGGGCCAAAATCTAGTGATCGTATTAGTCTTGGTATTGGTGCTTTTTTTGCTTCAGTGGCTAGTAGCTATATCAATCTAAGTGAACTGCCAGGAATAGGCTTAGTAACCTTAACGGACATTGCCAACGGTCTTGGCATGATAACCATATTTCTCACGCTGTTTGGGTCTATTATTTCGTCTCGGATTGCCAGAGATGCTATTCAACATCCCATTGCGGTGAAATTTGATTTTGTTTCGCTGTTTATATTTATTGTAGGTTTTATCGCTGTCAATGTGGCGATGGCGCTAGCAGCAGCGATATAGTTATTTTTATCTGCATTCAGTTCGCTGTAAACTAACAGATCCGTAGGAGTCTATATTCAGCTCGAATCCTTGTTCAGTAAGGTTTGAGATATCAATATACATGGCGCCAGCTTCATATTCATGATTTTGATACATTCTCCCCGCACCTGAATGGCCATCGGCACTGAATTTGTAAAGGATATTTTCAGCGGCAGAATATATTTGCCCATAAATTTGGAACCAGTCGCCGTATTGTTCCACGCTGACAAATGCATTTACGGTATAACCGTCAAGATCCTTGCCTGTAAAACATCCACTCTGTTGTTGTGCGAGAGCAGGTTCAATTGATGAAATGCTCACACATAAAAAAACCAGCAGGGTAATTATTTGTGTGTGTTTAATCAGTGCGGCAATCCAAGCTCTTGTACACGATTGTAGATTAGTGCTGCTAAGGAAGCTTTGAATAAGGAACAATTCGTCACTCCGGCGTGATCCCGGCCTTCGCCGGGAGGAGTCTAGTGTTTTCAGAAAGTGACTAGATTCTGGCCATCGTTTATACCCCTTTAGGTGCCAGAATGACTTGTTCAGAGTCTCCCTAAGGTTTGTCTGCCGGAAGCTCATTCAATCACTACAGTCAGGTCTATTATTTCATCACCACGACTGATTTTGAGCGGCACATCGGTGCCAGGTGAGAAATCATTGATGGGTACCCAGATTGACCGCAAGTTAGTGACTCTGCGATGGGCAAACTCAACTAGACGATCGCCTTGCTGAACACCTGCTTTGGCAAACGGGTAGCCCTCAAATGCCTTGAGCACCTCTATGCCATCCCCTTCATTCTGCTTTGCGACTCTTAGCCCGACTTTGTAGCGATGCTTGTCTTCATAGCCGGTTTCCAGAATCTCTTCAAAGGTCGCACGTTCTTCTTTTCTGGCAACCATGTCACGTATTTGTTGAGCTTCTTCGGTCTTGTTTTGGGATTCAAGAACGGCAGCAAGTAATTCAAGCTGTTGGGTGTTAGATCTTTCATTGTAATCGCCAAGCACTTTTCTGAGCAGGGGTTCAGCCTGTTCGGCTTGACCAGCGCTGTGATATAGCTTAGCTGCCAACAATTGCAGTTGTCGATTACTGCCGCCATGTGTAAGGGCGAACTCCATTAGGGAGAGCCGCTCATTCGTGTCCAGGCCAAAAAATTCAGACCCGGTAATATCTGTCTGTTCATCCGCCTTTAGCAAAGCTCTGCGCAGTGATCCTTTCGCTTCGTTAGCTGCGCGAATACGTTGCAGTTCTTGTTGTTTGGGTTTGAGTTCTATCGTGTGTCTAAGGGTTGCGAAGGCCGAGGCATAGTCGCCTTGCCTGGACTGGTACAGGCCGAGCGCATAGCTGTAGATTGCGTTGTCAGGCTCTGCCTTAACTGCGTCCTCAATAAGGGCAAAACCGCCCGCCATTGGAGGGTCCTGATTAATCAACCATTCACCATACCAGTAGGCGATTTCAGCATTTGACGGGGAAAGCTGGCGGGCTTGTTTGAATAGATCACCGATTGCAGCTGGACTTTGCCAACGCCGATCATACTGCAACAAACGTGCTAATGAGCTCAAAAGTATGGCTTGTTCTTGCGGGCTATAGTCCTTTTCGATCAGACTGAAACCAGTGGTGATCAGATCCGGCAATACGGACAGGTATTCATCTGGCAGTTGAGCACCAAAATAGTCGGCTTCTCTTAATATATTGCGAGAACGAAGCAAAAAAAATCTTAGCTGTAACTTCATGTCGTTAGGGTTGAGTTTCAGCGCCTGATTCAGGCTGGCTTCGGCATAATTCAGATTGTCCAGCTTTAAAAAATGATCAGCAGCATTCACATGGGCCGAAAACACTTCGCGTTGTTGTTGGCGTTGCTCAATATAGAAGTAGCCTTCTCTGACGGCATAAAACACGCTGAGCAGCGCCGTAAATATTCCAATTGTGCCGACGATTTTTTTTGTGATGTGCTCGATACGTGAACGCTCAGTCAATTTTTCGCCACAGTGTTGGCATTTGGTCGCACGGGGATCAACGGGTTGGCGACAAAAGCGGCAGGGGGTTGTTTCTTCTGCTGTTGCTTGATTAGTCATTTATTTTAGTTGTGGCTAAAGAATTGTGTATTAGAATTATCAGAATATTATTTCTCACCAATATTGCTTTAATTGTAAGCATAGACCTTTTGAGCGTATGTTCGCTTGAATTTATCATATAAATTAGCGTGCTTAATTCTTACCTGAATCGGTGTTAACAGATCCTATTACTTATTATAGTCATTTGTTAATAAGGATTATTTCTCCAGTGTTTTTTAACCTTACAAGCTGTGTTTCTATATGCGGTTTGGATTTAGTATTAGTCTAATCAAATTGTGATTTCTATTCCTACTATAAGAAGAGTTAAGTCATGACTGATAAATAGTTTAAAGATAAGTTGCACAATAGTGATTGTTGCTCTACCTTAATGAGGCTGACAACAAAGATTGTCATACTTCGGGGGAAGGCCGGCGTTCTAGTCGAAAGACATTTTATAGGAGCTCGGAGAGAGGGAAGGGAATAATAAGATGGGTCAGGAAGAGCCGTTATTATCCGTTGTTTCGGGTCGTGTGGAAAATCTCGCCATTGGACTAGCGCCTTTGCTAGAAGGCTCTGGGTCAGTCCGTTATCTAACACCCGCTGAGTTGATGACCGCAGAACTGTCATCAGACGAGATATTGATCATTGATTTTGAGTCAGCTGAAATCGATCTCGATAATGAGCAATACAGGGACTTGTTAATCAAGCATCCTGTATTAGGGTTGCTGTCAAAAAACGATTTAGTCGATCAATCGCTCCAGATGCAAGCGTGTAGCCAGGCTGTGGAATGGCCATGCGACGCTGATGAATTTAAAACCAAATTAAAACGCGTGCGCCGTCTTGTTTCATTAGATTACCAGCTTGAGCAGGCGTTGATCCTAAAGCTAAATCTAATTGGAGAGTCTGAAACTTTCCAAAAAGTCATTGCAGATATATCCAAGTATTCAAAATGTGATGCCTCGGTGTTGATGCTGGGTGAAACAGGCACTGGAAAAGAAAAAATCGCCCGTGCTATTCACTATCTTGGTGTTGATGATGGTAAGCCATTTGTCGCAGTTAACTGTGGTGCGCTGCCTGACAGCCTGGTTGAAAATGAGTTGTTTGGTCATGTAAAAGGGGCCTATACCGATGCCAGACAGCCACAGCGTGGGCTGATCGAGCAGGCTGAAGGTGGCACTCTGTTTCTGGATGAAATTGAAGCCCTGAGCCACAAAGGCCAGGTAGCCCTGCTCAGGTTTCTACAAGATTATGAATACCGGCCACTGGGTTCGCAGCATACTAAAAAGGCACGGCTGCGTTTAATCACGGCCAGTAATGAGCCACTTGAACATCTGGTTAGTGAACGTTTTTTTCGCAAGGACCTGTTCTACCGTATTAATATTTTGTCACTGGAGTTGCCGCCACTGCGTGAGCGGGGTGGAGATGTGTTGTTGCTGGCAGAACACTTTATGGATAAATACCGTGAAACCTATCAACAGCATGATAAATACCTTGATCCTGATACTTTGGCCTGGATGATGCGGCACGACTGGCCTGGCAATGTACGCGAACTGGAAAATCTGATCCTGCGCGAATTTCTGTTAGCAGATTCAGCGCGTGTATCAATCGAACCCTCGGATGGCACGCTGGGTGAGCGGCGTAAAAACTCCCTCGACCGTCGCTATCGTCATCTCTATAGCCATAATTTTCAGGATGCCAAGTCTGTGGTTGTGGATGAGTTTGAACGCACCTATCTGCAGCATGTGTTAACTGATGCCAAAGGAAATATTTCTCAGGCAGCCAGGCAGGCGGGTAAAGAGCGGCGATCTTTTTCCAAACTGTTGGAAAAACACGGGATAGCTAAGAAGCCCTATCGCATGAACTAGCCGGCAGGTAGCAGATATTGAATTTTTGGATGCGGTAGCTGAATTTGTTTTGGGGATAAATTATAAGAGATAAAAAAAACCCGGATTTCAGCTAGGCTTCATCCGGGTTGTGATCTTTCGATCATCAAGTAAATGGCGGGTGAACCCCGCTCTTACTATTGTGCTTTTCGTCTTGCTGCTGCAAACCCAGCCAAACCGCCAAGCAACAGTAAGGCTAAAGTGCCAGGTTCAGGCACTGCAGCAACAGGCCTCAAAATAATATTTTCGCTAGTGTTAACCTTTAGCTCGGTGGCTTTATCGCTGGCGTCAACCGCCTGCAGGCCAAGAATATTTGTGTAGTTGATCGGGTCAATGGTGATTTCCCAATCGTATCCTACTAATTCACCAATAATGCCGACATCATACCAACGGCCCCAGGCCCAATTGCCATGGAACAGGTTGTTGGTAGCCATTTCACTGAATTCTTTTGAATTATCATCGGCTTTGCGTGATACAGGATCAGAACCACTACCATCTACGGTGATGTCCCACTCTGCAACGGATTTAGGCCCCTTATCGGTTGCGTCTTTGTTCCACATGATATTAAAGCTCAAGCCGTCTGCAGCGGAGTCGTAGAAAAAGATCTTACCAAGGTCATCGGTACCAATAGGGCCGGTTGCGGCACCCTTGTTACGGGTCCAGTTCTTGGAGGAAGTAATTGTGCCGGTATAAGGATTGATTTCACCCAGCTTGATACCACCTTGCAGAACTTCAATGGGCATGGCCGCAGCGTTTGCAGAAAAAAGCAGCGCCCCTAGCAGCGTGCTTAGCGCAGCCAGGTAGGTGCGCTTGTTGCTAAAGTTATACATCAAACACTTCTCCTATATCTCTATGGGGTTAGATTCTCTCCGCATCACCCTAAAATTTATAAAGAAAAAACCTATTTAGGGTAAATAAGGCAATTATTAAGCCAGAATCAATTTTAGGAAAAGCATCAAGGAGTTAAGGGCTTTCTCGATTGAGAAGTATTTAATTAAATGCTTATATGTAAAATAGTCCGACACCCCTTGATGGGGTAAAAGAGCCCTATATCGTCATCTCAACTGGGTCTTAATTGCCCTATCAATCAAGCCTTCATCAAATTCGCTTCCATAAAAATCAATAACTTGTCTGACCAAGCTGGCTGGCACACATTCTGCTCAATGTAGGGAAACAAAACAGGGGTCGCTCATGTGTGATTGGGAAGGTCGGGTCAAAAAGGTAGCCCAAGAAATCGAACGCTACCTGGAAGAACACCCCAACGCATCAGACTCCCTTGAGGGAATCGCCACCTGGTGGGTATCGCGCCAGCGAATCCGTAATGAACTGGATGTTGTGCAAGCCGCTCTTGAGCAGTTGTCTCATTCCGGCATCGTCACAACAGGGCGTGATAAGGGTGAACAAGGACCAGTTTACCGTTTGAACAATAAGAATCACTGAATGAAAAGAATGAATACATTAAAGAATGAGCAAAGATGGCAAATATAAACAGCATCCATTCAGTGTGTAACTCAATTATTCAGTTTTTGCATAATGCCTATGAAGCGTATCCAGTGCCAGAAGGTGATCCTGGTACCACGATGCAGGATGAATATCCATGCACCTTCAGAGTGTTGTCATCGGGAGAGCTGGATCCCAGTATTGATTTGGGTACGTCCCTGTCACTTTATCTTTATCGTGTGTTGATCAATGAACACGTGCGCAGTCAACCGGTTGCCAGAAATTCAAGTGATGCGCCATTACCCTTGTCAGTTGATCTGCATTTTTTGATCAGTATCTGGGCCGATAGTGCCGCTGCTGAACAGACTATTTGTGCATGGGCTATGTCACAGCTACATCAACATCCGATCATGGATGTCTCTTCCTTAACGGAAGAGGGGGGTTGGCGCAATGATGACGTGGTGCAGATTATTCCGGCAGAGCTATCCAACGAGGATCTGATGCGCGTCTGGGATGCATTGGCACCTGACTATCGCCTGTCACTTTCTTATATCGCACGTGTGATTCGTATCGATCCGGAAGACTCAGCAACCGGCCTGCCGGTTGTAGCAACACGTTATCAGTATGAAGAGAAGACAGACTAATGCTGATTGAACGTATCGAACAACGTGTATTAGGGGCGATGCGCCTGGTTGATCGGGTAACACAGACACCAATTACCCGTGCCATGACACTCAGTTCAGACACCGCCCGGGTGGTGCGTAATGTTCGCGGCTTGTATGTGGTGACTCATGCCGATGACCTGGAAGAACATATTGAATCATTTCAAGAACCACCGAATAGCCCGCCCATTGAAGATAATCAATACAGCTTTGAGATCAATGATCCTCAGAAACGTTATCTGCCACGGCTAGTGACCTTGCGCTTACCGCGCGATCCAAATCCCGGCAATATAGATAACGCTAACTCGCTGTTTGTACCGCAGGATGTGGATATGTATCCGGCCAGCACGGCATCACTGTCACATAACTGGAGCACTATTCGTGTGACTGTGACACAAGGCCCAGACCCGCTGACCGCAGCGCCGGTGCGCGGCAGTTTGATTCGTATCGTCGATCCGGAGGATGACTCTATCCTCGCCAGTGGTATCTCGGATGAACGGGGTGAGGCACTGGTGATTGTGCCTGGTGTGCCGGTGACCAAGTTCGCAGATGAGGATGATGAGGGAGACGATGACGACGATGAGCCTCCAGTATTGGTTAACACCTTGGCAGTGCGTTTGGAGTTGTCACTGGGCGCTAGCACGCCATGGCCACTGAATCCTGATGTATTGGAACAGAATCATGCAGCAAATCAACAAATGAGTATGGATTTAACACTTAGTACCGGACGAATGGAAAGAGCAGTCATTAATTTAACGTAAATGGATATCTCTAAAAATTTAATCAAGCAGATGATGGCAAGGCGAAAACAAATGAAAAAGCACAATTTACAACTAGTAAATGAGCATTTTGAATTTGTTTTAAACGCAGCCAGCGCTGGTTCAGTGAATTTTTAGAGGTATCCATCTGATAAAGGGAGACAAATCATGCCTGAATATCTAGCCCCTGGCGTCTATGTCGAAGAGACAAGTTTTCGCGCCAAATCGATTGAAGGTGTCAGCACCAGCACCACCGCCTTTGTTGGCCCGACACGCAAGGGGCCAACCACCGATGCCCCAGTGTTGATTACCAGCTTCGGTGATTTTGAACGCATCTTCGGTGGTTTTGAAAACCTCGACTTCGGTGCGGGTGATGTACCCAACTACATTGCACATGCCGTGCGAAATTATTTTGATAACGGCGGTGCCCGTCTGTTCATGGAGCGTGTCTACAGTGTGAGTGGCAATGATGGTATTGCCCGTAGCGCGTTTGCGGGCGGCGATGCTGATGATGTCAATAATCTACGTTTCATCTCACGTTCTCCTGGCCGCAACGGAAATGGCACAGTAACCGTCAGCTTGACCGAAACACCTGTGACTGCCATGTCATTGGATCGCGCACCCAGCGGCAGCTTAATGGATGATGGTGGCACGGTATTTATTCGTGGTGAGAGTGGATTTGTTGACAGTGGTGATACTGCCTTTGGCACGCTAAGTGGTGATGAAAACTTTATCACTGCCAATGTGCTGATCAGTGATGCCGACGGCAATGAAATGTTCTACGAGAATCTCGGCCTGGCGCCCGGTCATCCACGTTATATCGGCGACATACTTGATCCAACGCCAGATCGTTTGGTTGATCAGCTTGAGCTGGCCTTTGCCCTGGAACTGGGGACAGGTGTCGATGCGTTTCGAACCTATGCAATTCTGGATGGTATCGATGGTACTGCCCAGACACTGACCGGAGGCACCGATGGTGGCGAGCCAGCGGCAGGCGCTTACACCGCACCCTTAGATGAATTGGCGCGCATTGATGATATATCTATTGTGGCCTCACCGGGTTATGCCTCTTTTTCTGACCGGGCCGGCATTCAAAGTGCGTTGATCACTCATGCCGAAACTCGCAAGGCCTATCGCTTTTCTGTATTGGATGCACGCCAAGGCATCATCCCAACCGAGGCATTGACCGACAAGAGTGTGGTCGATTCCAGTTATGCGGCCATGTATTACCCTTGGGTTGTGGTTTCCAATCCACTCGCGCGTCCGGATGATGCCAGTATTCCGCGTGAAATCAGTTTGCCGCCTTCCGGTTTTATTTGCGGCATCTATGCCCGCAACGACATCGCGCGCAGTGTGAGTAAATCACCCGGTAACGAAATCGTGCGCGGTGCCTTACGCTTTGAGCGCAACATCAGTCATGCAGAGCAAGAGGTGCTGAATCCACGCGGTGTGAACTGTCTGCGTTTTTTCCCTGGCCGTGGTTACCGCTTGTGGGGATCGCGTACCGCCAGCTCTGATCCGGAATGGAAATATATTGGTCCACGGCGTTATTTCCTGTTTTTGGAACACTCCATAGATCGCAGCACCCAGTGGGCCGTGTTCGAAAACAATGGACCACAACTGTGGGCCAATATCCGTGAAGCTGTCACCAGCTTTCTTTATAACGAATGGCGTTCTGGAAACTTGTTGGGCAGCACACCGGAAGAGGCTTTCTTTGTTCGCTGCGATCGCAGCACCATGACTCAGAATGATCTCGATAACGGACGACTGATCTGTCTGATCGGGGTGGCCGTACTCAAACCGGCCGAGTTTGTCATTTTCCGGATCGGCCAGAAAACCGCCGATGCACGCGACTGATTAATAGGAGGCAATCAAAATGGCTGATCGTATTACCCCTTTCGGTGCATTTAATTTCATCGTTAATATGAATGGTCCGAATGGACCAGAGGCTCCCTTGGGTGGCTTCTCTGATGTCAGTGGTCTGGGCGTGGAAATCACCATGGCCGAGTACCGCAATGGCAATGAAAAAGAGAACCATGTGCGCAAGGTGGCAGGTATTCACAAAGTGTCGGACGTTACCCTTAAACGTGGCATTGTCAACTCACAAGATCTCTGGGATTGGCTGAAGCTGACACAACGCAATGGTCCAGATGCCAAGCGTACGGTTGTCATCACCTTACGTGATGAGGCAGGAGAGAATGTGGAATCCTGGACTCTGCGTAATGTGGTGCCCATGAAATACACTGGTCCAACCCTGGCCGCCAAAGGTGGTGGTGATGTGGCCATGGAAGAGCTGGTGTTATCAGCGGAGGGCCTGGATCTCGAGGTGGCTTGATCGAGGCTTGAATCAGCATGAAGGGACTGATCTTCGAAGCACTTGCACCACAGGCCGATGCGGCCAGCAACCGCACCGACGTGGCCTGTTTTATTGGCTTTGCCAAGACCCGTGCGATTGACACACCTGCTGACATAAGGCAGTGGTTACAGTACGAAGGTTGGTGGGCAACCGATACCTCAGCCGCTGCGCAGACAGGGTCGGAATCGCTCTACGATGTGCCACTGCCGATTCATAACTGGGAGCAGTTTGATCAGTTGTTTGAATGGGATCAACGGGTCTATGGAGATGAGAACACAATCGGTGCAAGCTATCTCGGTGCGGCGGTGCGCTCCTTCTTTGCCCAAGGTGGTCGCAAGTGTTTTGTCATCAGTCTGGGTGAGCCTGTATCGCTTGATGACGATCGCGCGGCACGTGATGCCATGTTGTTGCAGCTGGTGCCGAACTATACTGGCCAGCGCTCACATCGCAGTGAATGGCATGGCCTACATCACCTGTTCGGTTTGCCCGAGGTCTCGTTTGCGGTGCTACCTGATTTACCAGAGCTAGCATCAATTTATCGCGAAGATACTCATATACCTGTTGATGTGCCGCCACCGGAGCCCGAGTTTGTCGAGTGTTCCCAACCCACGGCAGCTGCTGAAGAAGAGAAACAGGTCATCAATCTTGCCGCACCCCATTGCACCGATTCTGAATATGTCATCTGGCGCACAGTGATTCGCCGAGCCACGCAGTGGATTTCAGACTTTCGTCGTGACGTGCAGTTATTAGCAGCGTTACCTTTACCACAACCTGAAAGTGAAGCGGCGCGTGATCTACTTGCCTTCATGCATCAACAGGCCTGGCTTACGGGTAACCTGGATACCAGCAGCAGTATTGCCACAGCATTTTTGCAACTTGCTTATCCCTGGATGCAAATGAGTTATGCGGGTGATCTACCTGCCAATCTCGAGCCCCCCGAAGGCATAATGGCGGGTTTGCTGGCACAAAATGCATTGACTCGCGGCACCTTCCGCAGTGCCACAGCCTTGTTACTCCAGGATGTGATTGATGCTGCACCGCAGTTATCACAGGCGCAGCAGTTTGGTCTTAATCCAGCTGCACCACCACTGGCATCACCACAAGCACCGTTGATCGATCGTGTTTCCTTAATCGGACCAACGCCTGATGGATTTCACATGTTGTCGGATGTCACTACCAGTAATGAGATTAATTATCGTCAGGCCAATATTAATCGCACCATAGGATTGGTGATGCGCGCAGCGCGTGGCATTGGTGAAGAGTATGTCTTCGAGGCATCGGGTGAACGTTTATGGCAACAGATTGAGGATCGTCTCGGCGATGTGCTCGCTGCCATGTATGCCAGGGGAGCACTAGAGGGACGCCGGCCTGAAGATGCCTATCAAGTGCGTTGTGATCGTTCCACCATGTCACAGCAAGACATCGACAATGGCCGTGTGATCGTGAATGTCATGATCAATCCTGCTGCAAGCATCGAAACTATGCGTATTCAATTGGCGATTGGCGATGGTGGTCGAGTCTCTTTATCTGCATTGGGTATGGAGGCAGCATGAGTGACGTCTACGACTATCCGCTGCGTGGCTTTCGCTTCCAGGTCGATTTTAAAGAGCAGATGCTCACCAATGAAACCGAAGGTGGAGAAGTATTGTTATGCAGCGGTGCCTTTGCTGAATGCACAGGGCTGGAGGCCACCATGGAACCCAAGACCATTAAAGAGGGTGGCCGCAACTGGGGCGCAGTACAACGCATGGGCATTATCAGCTTCGGTACTGTGGTGCTAAAACGCGGATTGACCCAAACCGATGATCTGTGGGCCTGGTTCAATCTGGTGGGCGAGGGTGCTTATGCCCAACGTTTGAATGTGACTATCACTCTATTTGATCAGGCGGGTAAGGGTATTTTTTCCTGGAAGTTGCTTAAGGCTATTCCCACCAAATTCAAGGCGCCGGATCTGAATGCAAAAAACAATGAAGTGGCGATTGAAGAATTGCACCTGGTGCATGAAGGCATGGGCCGTGCCGCCGCGGCAGTCAAGCAATTGTAGGAGTAGAGATGCCAAACACACCCAACATCGTCAGAGCCAGTTTCAAGATTCGCGGTAGCGATGATAGCTTCGATGTGCACTTCAATCCGGCATCGCTGCAGTACACCATCACCAACAAAATGAAAAACACCGGCTCGGGCAACTCGGCCAAGCAGTATGTTGATGAAAGCACTGGCAAGCTAACCATGGATCTCATCTTCGATACCACAGACAGCGGCGAGGATGTGCGCCTGCATACCGTACGTGTCGCGCAATTGATGGAACCGGAAGAGGACGACAAGACGCCACCTATCGTTGAGTTTGAATGGGGCCTGTATACCTTTGCCGGCATGATGCAAACCTATAAAGAGACTATCGACTTTTTTTCATCAGACGGTGTACCACTACGGGCATCAGTCAATCTGACCTTAGCCAGTCAGGACGATGTGTTTGAGGGTGGTTCGGATGAGCGTGCCGCCAATACCGGTACGGCTGGCGCGTTAGGGAATGCAATCGGAAATAATGTGCGTACGCCAGCGCCACCCAATAGCAATGGTCGTGGTGTGACACAAACGGCGACAAAGGCATGTAACCCCTCGTCTGGTAGAGATATCGCAGCACAAAATGGCTTGGAAAATATGCGTTTCTCCGGTGGTGCGGAGTTGCAAGTAAGCGCATCTTTACCATCAGCGAGCGTGTCATCGATGACGGGTGTCAGTGCGAATGCCAATGCAGGCTCTGCCTTTTCAGGCTTGCGTACCCAGGCCGGTTTCAGTGCAGGAGTTTGTATCAAGTTGGGTGATTTTTTGCGCCCAGCAGGCACAGCACAATTCGGCACAGAAGTGTCATCTGCGTTTGCCTTGGGTGGTCAGGCACAGCTGCAAGGGTCCGCCAGTTTTAAAGCCGATGTGGGTGCGGCAGGTGCCTTGAAGGCAAAGATTGAATTTGATGGGGGTGATTGATGGGCGTTGTATTTGATGAAGTGGTGACACAGGTTGAGACGCCACCACAACCAAGCGAGGCGCAACAGCAGCAGGGTGATGAACAACCGTCGCCGCAACAAAAGGCGTATTGCTGGCAGCAACAACAATCCACTTTATGGCGCCGTCAACAAAGGCTGGAGGCAGACTAGATGAGTGTTACCGCGCTTGAGCGCAGATCAGTCTACAATCCGCGACCAGTCATTGAGGTCGATGGCCAGCGTAGCGACAGGGTCAATGAACTGTTGTTGACTATGGATATGCGCGAACAGGAAGGTGGTTTGTCGGCACTGGAAATGCGTTTAAGTAATGTTGCCAGCGATCCGGACGGTGGCGCCGACTATGCCTTTGAAAGTGAGCGTGACCTCCGTTTAGGATCAACCATTACTGTACGCGCTGGTGATGTGACTGAATCACAAGAAATCTTTCGTGGAGTCATCACAGGTCTTGAAGCTGAATTTCCTGAATCCAATCCACCGGAATTATTAATCCTGGCAGAAGATAAACTGCAACAAGCACGCATGACACGTCGTACTCAGCTGTATCGTGATGTGAGTGTCGCCGACATTGCCGATCAAATCGCACAACGTTTGAGTCTGCAGGCAGAGGTCTCAGGGCTGAGTTCACCAAGTGGTACCTGGGTGCAGTTGAATGAAAGTGATCTGGCGTTTCTAAGACGTTTATTACGTCGCTTCGATGCCGACATGCAAATTGTTGAAGACCGCTTGGAAGCCGCACCCATCAGTGAGGTGCAGCGTGAAGTGATCGAGATGGAGATGTTTCGTGATCTGCGCAGCGTTAAGTTTGTCGCCGATCTTTCTCATCAGGTGACTTCTGTGACCAGTGCTGGATGGAATCCATTAACGGGACGGGAAGTGAGTGGCCGCGGTAGCGGTGTAAACTTAGGCCCTGGCCGCGGCCGCAGTGGTGTTGATCTGCTGCGTGATGCCATTGGTGAACGCAATGAACATGTTGGTCATATTCCAGTCACCACCGATGAAGAAGCCCAGGCATTGGCAGATACGGTGTTTGATCAACGTGCCCGTTGTTTTGTTTGTGCTGAGGGTACCGCCACCGGTCATCCCAGTATCCGCGTCGGATCGCATCTGCAATTGAGTGGTATTAGCGGTCGCTTTCAAAATACTTATTACGTTGTCAGCACGCATCATCGTTATGACGTGATGCAAGGTTATATGACCGATTTCAAAGCTGAATCATCTGCACTGGGAGAGGCCTCATGAGCGACCAGGCCTTGCTGAAACAACTTGTCCCCATGCTGCATGGTGGCAGTTATCTTGCCAAAGTCGTATCAGTGAATGATCCGGAAGGCATCAGCCGGGTGCAGATTCGTCTGCTTAGTTTCGATGGCAGTGATGAACAAGATGCCGAGATATGGGCCAGAGTAGCGGTGCCGTTTGCCGGTAATAATCGTGGTGCGTTTTTTATCCCTGATGTGGATGATGAAGTGCTGGTGAGTTTTGTCAATGGCGATCCGCGTCAGCCGATTGTCATTGGCGGTCTCTGGAGTGGCAGTGCCGATGTGCCGGAAACGCTGGGCGGCAGTGGTGACAGTGTTGACCGCTGGACCATCACCGGCAAGGCCGGTACCCGCATCGCCATTGAGGAAGAACAACCCAGTGATGCCACCATCAAATTCACCACGCCCAACGGTGTGAGTGGCGAACTCACCGACGCGGGTGGCGGCAAGATTGAATTTGTGATGGGTGGCACGACGGTAACCTATGACAACCAGGGCGTTACGGTCAACACAGCCATGAATGTCACCGTGCAAGCAGGCGCACAGGTTGAGATCACAGCGGCCATGGTGACTGTGAATGCTGCCATGTCGCGTTTCAACGGTATCGTGCAGGCCGACACGGTCATCAGCAACAGTGTCATCAGCGCATCTTATACACCGGGGGCGGGCAACATATGGTAACGCTGGCTAAAAATACAACAGTCGGGCGTAGTCCCAATGCCAAGGTCAGATGGCTAGGGCCTTTGCCGATATGGGCGACGCCCAGCCCTGTTGGACTGCGTCTGCAAGACAACAGCCGCGCCGGTCAACCTGCCATCCTGCGTTTTGATCATGATGAGTTCGTGCAGGAGTATATTAACGCCGTGCAGAATGAACCGGAACGTTTAGGTGAATGGATTGCCCAGCCGGAGACCTGGCGTCAACCCATGCCTTCGCCCAAACTGACTCCGCCTGAATCAGCTGAAACATCTCAAGTCACTTTTCTATATGACAAAACCCGCCGCCTCACCGCGGCTAAAAAACCGACACTGCCGACAGCGATCAATCTGCAAGCAGTAAAAACACAATTCAAGAAAAAGCCGCTAGCCAGTGTGTCGGCAATAAGCGATGAGCAGTTACCGCTCAAACTCTATCAGGCTGGACAAAAACGTCACTACCTGGTCACCGCCTCACTGATTTGTGAAGAACCGGGCCTACCCGATTGTGTGCCCGAGTTAACGCGGCAGGAAAAGGCCAGCTTCGTGATTCGCCGCCTGTTGCCGCCGGACGATAACGAAAACGCGCCATTGAATGATTGGGATGAATACGCCTTTGTGCCAGGTGCCAAGAAAAACAGCTGGCGCAGAATTGGCAATCACAGCTCAAGTACCACGCGCAGTTTAGTCGCTGGGGAAGAACAATTGCCAATGTTCCCTGTGAGTTTTAATCACAAGACTTGCGGCGATAGCCGGCGTCTGTTGAGTGGCACCATTCCGGTTAGCCGTCGTGAGCAGTGGGTGGGTGCCGAACTGGGTGCGGATGCCGGTGCTGAGAGCAATGCAAGCAACAGTGTAGGCACCGCGGCAGCCAATATGGGTAGTAGTCTGCCCAGCTTTTTGTTTCAAACCGATGTGGCAGCGCCATGGAAACTAATGTTGGAACAGGCCGAGTTTAAAAAGAATGCCCTTAACAAGAGTTTTACCAATTTCGGTAGTGATGCCACGGCTCAGGCGCGGGATCGTAAACGATTGTTACGCACGAGTCGCGACGAGCTTCAGACCGGTTCCTGGTATGTGTTGCTCGACTTTGCCAAGTTTCTGCAAAAGCATCTGCCTGATATTTGGTTAGCGCTTAAAGGTGATAAAGCATTTTCTAGCCTCGATGACGGGGAGCAGGCCCTGGTCAATGTTTTAAACAATACTGTGCTTTCCAGCCAGTTGGCTTGGGAGACCATTGCCAGCAAACCAGAAACTGAAATTACCACTGACCCGGAACGATTTTTATTGCAGTTGTTGCAGTTCATCGCCTTCTGGAATCAGCAGAGTCCCGGCATTATCAGCGATGCCTTGTTAACGTCTTTGTTCGCCATTGGTTGGGGTAACAATATTCCTGCCGCCAATGCCCGTTATAAGTTCATTCATCTGAAATGGACTTTAGCTGACGCATTGCTTGCCGCCGATGCAGCTGAGCAGGGACTGGAAGCTGTAGACTCAACCTTTATTCGTTTCAGTGACAATCATATCGCCACTCCGATAACAGTAGACAACAAGTGGCCCGATTTTCTGTTTCCCCTGGCCGATCCCGTTTTCGATGCGCCTATGCCTGCCGTAGCAGCAACAGAATTAAGCGGCTTGAGTGGTTTGGATCGTAAACAAACTGCTGTAGATGTGTTGGCCGAAATGATCGAGCGCTTGTTACCCGCGGGCGAGCCGGTAGATGACTTGATCGATAGTGTACCGCTGGGTGATCCACGTGAGGCCTGGTTTGTGGTGCGTTGTGTTTATGATCGCCCCAATTGCGGCCCGCTGTTTCCAACTCTGGTGAGTGCCGCAACACAGAAGTTTCAAATGGCGCCGTTTTTTGATCCCGATGCGCCCACACGGCCGGTGCGTATTCCCATGCCGATGGATATATCGCCTGCCGGTTTGCGTAAGTACCAAAAGAACACTGGTTTTGTTATCTCCGACATGTTGTGCGGCAAGATCAAAGGTATCCGCAAGATGACGTTTGCTGATCTGGTTTTATCTGTATTGCCGTGGCCGTTTCATAAAGACCTGCCAGAACCGGGTAGCGGCACGTGTAAGGAAGGTAGCAGTAGCTTCGGCATGATCTGTTCTCTGTCGATCCCGATCGTGACCCTGGTGGCCTTAATCCTGATGATGATCATGGTGGCGCTGTTTGATCTGTTTTTCCGCTGGATCCCCTATTTGTTTGTTTGCTTGCCCATTCCCGGATTGAAGGGCAAGTCGGGATGATGGAAGAAAACATGAATATAAATGTAGGGTGCGCCATGCGCACCAGACGCGTCGAGGGTAAAGATTGGTGCGCATGGCGCACCCTACATCAGTACACGAGTGTAGGAATAAAAGGATTTAGAGATGGCTACTAACACCTCGACACCGGTTAACTGGCCACTGCTGGGCTTGCCCGACAGTGACGGACGCTTGGCTTATCCCTCACTGGAACAGAGTGTACGTCAGTCCATCAAGATTATTTTACAAACCCGCCCGGGTGAACGCCTGATGCGGCCTAACTTTGGTGGTGGTCTGGAGCGTTATCTGCACGAGCCCAACACGTTGACCACGCGGCGGCAGATTCGCGACCTGATCAACAATTCACTGGAACGTTGGGAACCACGAATCATTCTGGA
Organism: uncultured Chromatiaceae bacterium; assembly: GCA_945787785.1. Classification (GTDB taxonomy): domain Bacteria; phylum Pseudomonadota; class Gammaproteobacteria; order Tenderiales; family Tenderiaceae; genus Tenderia. The sequence goes on along the minus strand of CALZIO010000015.1, from coordinate 28,368 downwards.
TCGGGTGGATGTTTGGGAAGTGGAAGAACGCCCGGATACAGTCCGGGTTGAAATCGTCTATCGCTTGCGCCTGACTAATCAGTCGCAACAGATGGGCATCACATTGGAACTTGAAGGGTAAATGAAGGGAAGGATCATGCCAATCACACCTCCCCGTTTAGACGATCGAAGATATGAGGACCTGGTAGAGGAGCTGCTGGCCCGCGTGCCAGCACATACGCCGGAATGGACGCCGCAACAAGTTGGTGATCCGGGTCGAACCTTGTTGGAGCTGTTTGCCTGGTTGGCGGATACGGTGTTGTATCGTGCCAACCTGATTCCGGAGCGGCAGCGGCTGGCGTTTCTACAACTGCTGGGCATGCCGATGCAACCTGCACGGGCAGCGCATGGCGTAGTCTCGCTGATTCTGGATGAAAAGAACCCTGTCACTGCAGTGACACTGGCCAAAGAAGCAAAACTGACCGGCCCTGCCAATTTCGAAAGTTTGTCTGAAGTGACTGTGTTGCCGATCATCGGCGAGTGTTATTACAAACGTGCGCTTAACAGTGATGAACAGTTTGAGCTGTCGGATGTGATTGAAGGCTTGCGCCAGTTTCACAAAATCGATGGCACGGTGGATGCCTACGTCACCACACCGGTGTTTGTCGATGGCATGGCAGAAAAGGCTGGATTGGATGTAGTGCAGGATACTGCAGACCGCAGTTTGTGGATCGCTTTACTGGCCAGTCGCCCTGAAGATGTGGCTGCGGTAAAAGATGCCTTGGCAGGGGATGGTGAAGGCAGTGAGATTCTTAACGTCGGTATTGCCCCGGCAATTGAATTGCCTGCCAGTTTTGATGATATCCGCCGCGCCGGTGCCTTGGAACACGGTTGGTGGATCAGTACTCCTGATTTGGTTGATGATGCGCCGCTGTATAGCAATCTGCGCCGTTTATCAGATACCACGCAGGACTACACCCGTCGTGGTATTGAACGGCTGGTGATGCCCGGCGGGGTCGAAGATTTTGGCGTGCTTGAAGGTGATGCGCGCAAAGAGGCCAATGCCGGTGTCGGTGATCGGCCACCACGACTGGATGATCCGGATCGATTGTCACGCCTGGTTGCCTGGTTGCGCTTACGCCCGGCCGACAAACTCGAATCCATGAGTTTAAGTTGGGCTGGTATTAATGCAGTTGAGATAGATCAGCGTCAAACTGTGCGTGATCGCGTGATTGGTCAGAGTGATGGCAGCGCCGATCAATTATTTCAACTTGCCTTGAGTTCCGTTGAAACTAGTAGCTTCGAACTGCAAGTGGAAGAGGCAGGCCGCGGTTACGTCAAGTGGCAAGCAGTGTCTGACATTGGCCTGAGTGGTCGTGATGATGCTGTGTTCGTGCTCGATAGTGAAGCGGGCACGGTGCTCTTTGGTAACGGTATTTTTGGCCGTATTCCGGAGGCGGGCCGACGTGTTCGTGTTGCGACAATGCGTGCTGGCGGAGGTGCTGCCGGTAACCTACCCGCCGCTACCTTGCAGGAAATCGAGGCCAAAGGTGTCGATGGCAATACTATCACCAGCAAGCTCAAGGTGCTTCAAGGTATCGCCACGGATGGGGGTGCCGATGCCGAGACCCTCGATGAAGCCGAACGCCGTATCCCGGCCAGATTGCAGCATCGCAATCGCGCTGTGACCGAAGATGATTATCGATCACTGGTGGCCGAAACACCAGGCGCCAACATCGGCCGCGTGGAAGTCTTGCCACGCTTTATGCCAAGACAAAGACGTTTCAATGTGCCCGGTGTGGTATCGGTAATGGTGTTGCCGCGCAAGCAGAGTTATGACCCACCCAATCCTCGCCCTGATCAACCCTTGATCCAAAAGGTACATAATTATCTGTCCGCACGGCGACCCCTGGCGACCGAGCTGTATGTCATCGGCTGTGAATATATTCCCATCGCCTTGAGCATCGGTATCACGGTTAAGGCCGGGTTTGGTCATGATCAGGTTAACTACGATGTGCGCCAGGCCGTGCAAGCATATCTTGCACCCTTGCCACCTTATGGCCCCGCCGGTGAAGGCTGGCCATTGGGTCGTAGTGTTAAGGATCGTGAACTTGAAGTAGTGGTGGCCCGGGTTAAGGGTGTAAATACCGTCAGCAGCGTCAACCTGTTTCAACGCCAGGGTAAATTGTGGCAGGCAGTTGATCGGGTGCAGCAGTGCGAGGCGATACAGATAGAATTGCAAGAGTGGCAACTGCCCGAGGTGTTGGCTGTTGTCGTCAGTACCGATGGCATTACGCCCGATTCTGTCACTGGCTCAGGTTCAGCGGGTGGTACGGGAACAGAGGGTGGCAGCGGCGGTGGCGTTGCCTTACCCGTGGTACCGGAGATCTGCTAGTGGATGCCAACGGCCTCAAATTCTGGTTGCTCGCCGATGAAAATCATTGGCACTTGCCCGGTTATCCACCGGCATTGGAATATGATGCCCAACGCCGCAGTTTGCGTCTGGCAAGACAACGGCGTGATTTAAATATCACTGAAGATGTGGCCCAAGCTGAGTCGCGTTTGGAGCTCATACCCCAAGCACGCGACAATCACAGTAATCGCGCCTGGTATGACCCCGGTTCCCGGGAGATTTTGGCTGTGGGTGTCAGTGATACGCCGCTTGCGATTTATCGTCTTGAGGGTACGGATGAGCTCACCGACATGGCCATGGGAGATGATGGTGTGCTTTACATGGCAGTAGGCGGTTCAATCATCATGCATGATCGGCGTCAACGCTGGCGTGATGTTGTGATTGGCGAGGCAGGCTTTACAGCCTGGCGTTTGAGTCCAGCACCAGATGGCGGAGTTTGGGTGTTGGATCGCGACAATCGTCAGTTGGCCCGTGTCACAGGTTATCCCATCTCGGATCGTGCACTCAAACCCTACACCGCTGATGTGGTTAGGCCCTGTAATGAAAACGCCAATCCGCCGCGGCTGGTGGTGATGAGTGAGGCAGCGTGGCCAGCAGAAGAGCAACCAGTAGCACTGGCGTGCAGTTTAACGGGTGAACTTGTTTGCCTGAGTTGGGTGACTGATAGTGAAGCGGTTGTGCGGCAGCTGACAGAAGAGTTTGAACTCAGCACACCAATGACCTTGCTCGGTACCCATGCTCCCTATAGTATGGCTTGGGTTGCCACGGGCCGGATAGGCGTGTTGGTCTGTGGCGAAACCACTAATGATTCACCCCCCGAGCCCAAGAGTGAGGCAAGGGTATATAAATTTGATGCAACACAGCAGTCGCAGTTTCCTTCAGGCGATTTATATCCAATCAAGCGTGATTATAGCTTTGAGCCCTTTATTCATGGCCTGGATTATCCGCCTCATTATCCCTCGTTTACCGGCAGCCATGCCTTGCATCGACTTTCATTTCCCTTTTTCACCCGGCTGGGCGAGGCCTTTAATACCGGTTTACACATGCAGCTGGATAGTGCCGATGTGGATGCTGTCTGGCATCGTCTGAATATTGAGGCATCAATTCCAGTTGGTTGTGGTGTCCGCATCTGGTTGGCGGCCAGTAATGAAATCCTAAATCACACGACTGATACCGAATTGGAATGGCATGAACATCGTTTTGGTGAGCGTTATCAACAGGGGGCGCCAAGCGATATTCCGGTTGGCAGTTGGGCATCACTTGCCTCAGAGCTGCCCCATCATCCTGGTTTACTAACATGTGAACGTGAAGCCGAACGTAAAGGATTATTTTCAGTCCTGATACAAAGGAGTGGATTGAAGGTGCGTAGCTTACGCGGCCGTTACCTCTATGTTCGCGTTGAACTAAACGGAACGGGTAATGCAACGCCAGAATTATTTGCCGTACGCCCCTATGCCAGCCGCTTCTCTTACGTAGAACACTACCTGCCAAAACTTTATTGGGAAAAGACCTTTGCGCCCGAAGCCAATGAAACAGGTGCTGCCACACAAGCTGATTTTCTTGAACGTTTTCTCGGTAATGTAGAAGGTGTTTTTACCACCATCGAAGATCGTGTTGCATACAGTGATCTAGTCACCCGGCCACAAACGGCGCCCACAGAAACACTGGACTGGTTAGCCAGTTGGATGGGCTTTCAATTCGAGGATGCCTGGTCGGAGTCACAACGGCGGCTTTTTCTAGAATATGCAGCAGAGTTATATCGCTGGCATGGTACCTTGCGCGGCTTAAACCTGGCGCTTGAGATTGCCACTGAAGGGGGCGTCAGCGGTGGTGAGATTGTGGTGTTGGAGGATTACCGCCTGCGCCGCACCTTTGCCACTATCATTGGCGCCGATCTGGATGATGATGAAGATCCATTGACGCTGGGTGGCATAGAAACAGGCAATTCATTTGTTGGCGATACCTTGTTTATTGGTGATGAACAACGACGTGAGTTTTTAGCCTTGTTTTCTGCCGACCTTGACGTCAATGCCGCGGAAGCGGCAGCCATAGATAGCTTTTTTGATCGCCTCGCGTTTCGCACCACCATCCTGGTACATCAAAATGTTGAACCTCAAGACCTGGGTACCATTCAACGCATTGCCGAGCGCGAGATACCGGCCCATGTTGAATTTAGAATTCTGCCCACCAGTGCACCTTTGTTGTCAGGGATTACTTCACTGGTAGGTGTTGATACCTATCTAAGCTCACGGCCATCGCCACGTCCGGCGCGTATCAATCGCAGTTATATCGGTCGCGGTGATTATGTCATGGGTCCCGCAACGCTTGATCCGCGCCTGGAAGGAATTGGCGCAGTTGTGCCTGACTTACCTGAGGAACAACCTATCGCTCGGGCTGAAGATGTGATTGCCGAATTCGGTGAAGATTTTACTTTGGACGGTAGTGCATCAGAGGCTGGTGAGGGCCGGCATCTGACCGCATACAACTGGCGTTTTATTGACGAAGGAGACACGTAATGACAACCAAGACACTTGAAGACATCAGAGCCAATCCCATCAAGACAACTGATGCGACGCTTACCATTACTATGCCCAATGAAAAACTCAAGGTGGGTAGTCACACCTTTCGACTTAAGGTGGAAGATGATTCAGGTAATGTTTCAGCACCGGCAAAGGTGTTGCTGATTGTGCTTGATAGCCAGGCGCCAACCGCAGTGCTTACGGTGAGTGATGATCAGGGCAGGCCATTGGATGACAACAGCATCCCCTTTGGTCGCGGTTTTATCCTGAATGGTAAAAACTCTGTTGATATTGGCGGCAGAATCGTCAGCTTTACCTGGGAAATGGTGCGATAACCTGGATTTGATTCATGGCTGACTTTAGGCGCAAACGCAAATTCACCACCAAGACACCTCAACTGCAGGTAGCTGCCGGGCTGCCGGCTGGAACCTATACATTTCAGTTGGTGGTAGTGGATCAAAGTGGAAATCAAAGTAAGGCAGCACGGGTCAAAGTAAAGATTGTTGGCGGCAGAGAGCCGATTACGCCGGTTGGGGGTGGTGTGCTTGTGGATACCCCTGTGATTACGCGCGGGCCGACCATTCGGCGTCCACCGGGTTAATCCTTGTAGGGAGAAATTATTATGGCAAAAGAAGCAGACTCATTGCCGTTACCAGAGGGCCCGGACCGGGTCAATTACGCCACCGGTGTGTTGTTGGGGGCGGAGGATTTTCAGGCCGAGCAGGATTATCATCGCAGCCGTCTGGCGCGTGCACTGGCCTATGCCATGGGGCATGGCACCCTGGCAGGTCTGGAAGTGATTTATGAACCTGAACAAGCGGCCGATGCGACCAATCCTGCCAGATCAGAGCGAATATTGACTGAACCTGGGTTGGCCATAGACCGGCTTGGACGCATGATTGAAGTGGTTAAGCCACGTTGCCTCAAACTGACAGAGTGGTATGAGGCACAGTCACCTCAGTTATTACGTCAGGCCTGGCATGATATCGGCGGCCTATGGACCGATTCACCTTCAGGTGTTGCGGCTGATCTGTTTGTGCGCTTTGTAGTGTGCGAGCGGGGCAAGACCCCAGCCTTTGCTTCGGATGCCTTCGACACCTTTGATAGTGTCACCGCTGCGCGTCTGCGTGATGGCTTTGAAATGGAATTGATCCTGCGGCAAGAAACAAATCCGCCCGTTCCTCAACCACAGTGGCCCGATTTTGGTACTGATGCCGCCAATCTGCGGGATGCGATTTATAACGCCTGGCGCGAAGGCAGTGCCTATAGCACGCTGCAAGGAATAGATCCGCTGCCAGAGCATGTGCCAGGGCAGGACACCAGCTCACTGTTTTTAGCGCGGGTGTTGATACCGGCTGATCAAGCTCCCGCAGGGCAGCGCCCTGCACGGCGTACCACTGAAACAGTCGAAGTGAGAAATGACATACGTCCATTTGTAGTAACGGCAAATGCGTTGGTGCGTTGGCTAAATATCCAGGTGACTGCTGATCTATAGGCTTCAGCGAGGAGAATCAAGATGAACAAAATTCAAACAGGACCGGCTCGCGAAACAATCGATCTTGCCGAACTGCTGAAATGGAAAGGGAAGGGCACTATCATCACCGATGATCGCCGCCGCCGTCCGTTATGGTTTGATGGCCGCTTTCTTGATGCCCAGGCGCTGAATGCAGAACAGAATTATTTTCTAGCACGTCAGAGTGATTATGGCCGCGTTGCAGGCTTTGGTGTTATTACGGGTCTAGGTGTGCGCGCTCATAGCGAAAAGGCGCGCACCATTATCATTGATGCCGGTCATGGATTGACACCGTCGGGTAGTCAGGTGGTATTGCCGGAACAACTGACAGTGGACCTGGCCGCCGTGTCGGAAGGCCAGCAGTTGGATGCCAGCTTCGGCATCTCGGCTATTCCCAAGGCTTCACCCTTTAACCGTACCGGGCTTTATATTGTTGCTCTGCGGACAGTGGAGTACACCGGTAATCCCATTTCCTCTTATCCCACTCACGTGGATGCGCCGCGCACTGTTCATGATGGCTCGGTGATAGAAGCAACGGCGGTGACCTTGATTCCTTATACCGATGCTGGTGCAGGCACGGAACTTGAACAACGTCGCAGCGCGGTTGCGCGAGAGATCTTTTTTGAAGAGAGTCTCAAGGGTCAGCCCGAGAATGTTTTGCCTTTGGCAATGCTGGCGCTGGATCACGGTATCCTCAAATGGTTGGACCTGTTCATGGTACGGCGCGAAATCGCCCAACGCGAACGTAATGTTTGGGGGCTCGGTATTTCACCACGGCCACTGCGCGCATCGCATCTGCGTCAGTACAGTGTGCAGTTAAATGAGTTGCAAAAAAACCTTGGAAGCGGCGGCCGCATTATCGCCAGTGAACATTTCTCTGTATTACCTCCGGCCGGGCCCATGCCTGCCAGCGGTATTAATGGGTCTGACTTTTCATTCAACTATTTCCCTGCGGAGATGGACGTCGAGCTTTCCATTGTGCCCGATGATGAACTGCCGGCCCTGTTGGAAGACTCTATGCTGTTGCCACCGTTGGATTTGGAGCTGACCGGTGAGGCGCAGGAATCCACTTCGGTACTAGTCGTAATGCCAGTGCCGCGGCATCAGTTCCGTAGTCTGAGTCAGAGCCTGCCGACGCTGACGCGCGAATTGCAGGCGGCCCAGCCCGGCATGATTGCCAAACGCAAACCGATAGTCGCGTTGAACCAATTGATGTCGCGGCGACTTATTCGTCCAATTCTGCCAGAAGTGTTGACTGCCGACAGCGTTTGGCGCAATGAACTGAGCAAACACACCCAGCTATGGTTTATACGGCGCCGTAATTTGCATTACAAGGCCGAGGTGACTTCATGGTCGATCGAGATGAAGAGCGAAGAGGCCGTGGTAGAAAATAATGTATTAGAACGTGTCACAGGCCTTAACTTGAAGACACGCTTCAATACCTTGTTAGGGCGTGCCACCACTTCAGCCTCGGCCGAGTTGACTTCATTTCTGGCCTCACCGCTGATGCTTAAAGGGTCAGATGCCACAGTACGCGCAGCAGTCACTGAGCTGGAAAAAGCTGAGACCGTCGATAGTATCGCCGTGATGAAAGTGGCCGAGCGTTTCAGTGAACCCAACTTTGGTGAAGGTCTGGCACGCTTGGAAAAAACCAATGATGCATTCACCGGTAATGCACGCGTAGTAGAAAATGTCACCAAGTCGGGTCTGTTACCCGAACTCGACAAACTGAGCCGTACCCTGCCGGAGAAAGAGTTTAAGGTGCTCGCTGATGAGCTGATAGAAGTGGGCAGTGGCAATGATGCCGCGGCCTTGGAAAAAGTGACCAAGGCGATTAAAGAAAAGGCGGCAGTGAGCAATACCACTCTGCGTACAGGTCCGGTGGTAAGTCAGCCGCTGGTCTCTGGTCTGCGCATTACTAATAGAAGAATTAGAGGATGAGGCGGCCATGAAAGTCTTTCCGATTGATGATCCTGTCCTTGGCGAACAAGTACTCAGTGTTCAGCCAACGATTGAGCGTTACCCGGATGTGGATTGGCGTCAGCGGCTGGAATATTTTACCGGCCGTTCCCTGACCCACACGGCCCTGCGTCTGGAACAACAAAGCCGGGCTGGCCATTTAGCAACACTGGGTCAGGCCTTATCACCGGGTGTCGTGATGGGGCTTGAAGCAGATGCGGAAGTCATCGACAGTAAGGTGGTAATAGAGATTGCCGCCGGAATGGGCATTGCCGCCAGCGGTGAGATTGTCAACATTAATCGTAATCAGCAGGCCTTGTTGGATGATGTGCGTGTCTATGCACCAGCATCCATATTGGATGCGGATTGGGACAGTAGCCAAGGTGAAGGGGCCTACAAGCTGGGTGATACGCTGGCAAAGTTGCGTGCCGCAGGCAGACCACTGCCTCCAGCCATGGTGTTGGTATTACAGCCAGTGGCAGTGGAACATTTTGGTCAGGAAGACTCTACCGATCCTTGTGACTTTGATCCTACCGATGAAGCCTTCGAAAACTGGCAATGGTTGGATGGATGTCGACTGGCCCTGTATGCATGGACCCCAAAACTGGGTCCGGTGCCCTCGCCAGGTCTGTGGCTGCGCAACCGCATTGCCCATGCCATCTTCGATTACGAGCGCGGCCTGAGTGAGGGTGAGTATCTACCCTGGATGGAGTTGGGTGTGCCGATTGCGCTGATCGGTTTGAACAATACACTCGATTTCGAATTTCTCGACCGTAACGCCGTGGTGCGCCGTGGTGGTGAGGCCAAGGGTAATGATGTGCCAATCCAGCCGGCCGGGAATCGCTTTTTGTGGCAGGCTCAATTCGAACAGTTCAACGAGCACCTGGTGGACTGGCTGATGGATAACCCCAGTCTAAATCCAGCTTTCATGAATGCCGGTCAGGAGTTTCGTCGTTTGCCACCCGTCGGAGTATTGCCAAAAGAGACCATGAATCCTCGGGAACAAAAGCAGCGTTTTTTTCCACTCAGCTATGGCATTCGTGCCCTGGCCATTCCCTACGAACAACTTGATTTGGCTATTGAAGAGAGTGCCAGTCTGTTGCCTTTCGATTTGAATACTCCGGACCGTGTTGAAGTACTGGTGCCAGTACCGCAGCACCATTACGAACCGCAATTGCTGGTGGTGGAAGTGATTGATCCTGAATTTGATCGCGTCATCGCGCGCTTTGTCACCGAACGCGATCAATGGCTGGGCCGACGACTGATTGTGCGCAACAAGACCTCTACGCTTTATCAGGCAATCAAAGGCAGGCCACTGCTTTATCGTGCAGATGACCCCAACGCCATTGATAGCCTGGAGCAGGCAATCGAGTTTGAACAGAAGTTTGTCAAAAGGGGAGATGCATGCCAATTTTTCAAGGGCCGAATATCACCGCCAAGCAATTGGATTCAGAATAGTTTTAACGATACGGACTGGGATAGCGGAGTTACCAGAATCGGTTATGGCACAGGTGGCCTGGGTACCACGCTTGATGATATGCAGGGTAACTATGTCACTGTGTTTCTGCGGCACCGTTTTAATCTGGATAGTATTGAAGAGGCGCATCGTTATACCATCACTGTGACCACCAATGGTGGTTTTTATGCCTACCTCAATGGCCGTTTTATCAGTTCGGCCAATGTCACGCGGCCATTTCATAATGCACCGGCGCAGCAATCACAAGAGTTGAAAGAAAGACGTTATGAACTGGGTGAACTCAAAGGGCGTTTCATCGAGGGTGAAAACGTGCTCGCTATCCAGGCACATAACGATTCAATTGCTGCCGAAGAATTTAGTTTCAGCGTTGAGCTGCTGAACACAGAAGACAGTTTTGGCACCACTGAAAAACCCTTGTTGCGTAATCAAAAAATTTCCATTCCATTTGGCATGGAGCAGTACGATGTGGATGCTCTTGATGAATTACGTGATTATCTCGATACCAAAACACCTTTGTCAGATGAAGAGGTGGCAAAACTGGATGAGATTGGTATCGAAGAGTACATCGACTTCCTGCAACGCAAGATTAATCAAGCCGATGACAGAGTGGAGTTTGGCTTTCTGCGCTTGCGCACAGATATGTATCGCGTCAGACAATTTATGCTTGGCAATGAAGTGGGTACCAAACTGGCTACCTCACCGGCGCTGGCAGAAATCGCCAAAGGTGATTCGGCGGTGGCGACCAAGGATGAATTGTCGAATTATTATCAGCGCATCAAAATCGCCACGCCTAAAGATGGCGGTGATGGGACTCCCGGCACTATCCCGGTGACTCATGTGCCAAGTACAGATGGCACGGGGGGTAATACCAATGTCCTGCTTCGTACCAATGCTGTCCGTACCTTTTCTTCCGGCAACAGTTTTCTATCTGGTGAATTGAATGATGCTGTACTCGGCAGGACTGAAAGTGAATCGGTGAGCAGACGTTCTACTAATATTCTGCTTGAAGGAAGTAATATCGACCTGCTCGGTGGCCAAAGTGAAATGGTCATGCTGACAGCTCAGTTGCAAGGAGAGGGCAGTACAGCCAATTTCTTTAAAACAGCCACATACCAAGAGATAGGCGGGCAAAATCCACTCATTGGTAATGTGCAGTTTTTTAATAATGCGACAGTTGGTGAGCGCCTGGAAGAATCCAGCGCCAACGTCGCCTATATGGCGGGCGTCGCGGTAAAAGGTGAGTTGATCGGTAATCTGCTGGATACCGATATCAATATTGATGATATTGCTGTCCCTGGCGTTGGTGATAACAAGTTCTCAGATATCCGTGCCGATAGTACAATACTCGAGAGCGTTCTTAATCGTGAGTTCGATCCGGTTGATGATGCCGATGATGAGGCTGCCAACTTTAACGCGGGTGTTAAAGCTATGGAAAGTGTGGTTGGCATTCTGCGTTTGATTGAAGGACGAGTGCATGCTTATCGTCGCGCCCTGAGTCAATGCAAAAGCACAATCTCTGAGATTAATACAGAACTCGGCAAAACTGATGTGCGTTTAAAGACGATTGGGGATGAGTTGGCCGAAGCACGTCACGATGTATCTGTGGCGCGGGCATTAAAGGCTGAGGAACAAGCACGGATCGATGCCTTAAATGAAAAGCGTGACCGTGTGTTGCAGACACAAGTGCAATTTCTGATGTTCCGCCGTCCTCGTACAGTGGATCCACGTCTTGATGTTCCCATGCATTATGTTAACCCGGATCTTTCCGATCAGCCGTTACCCCTGTGTGATCTAACTGAGGTTGAAGCACCGGATGCACTGGAGGCAATGCTCGATGTGATACGCGATGCGCCGATGAAGTGGTTCAAGGCCGTTAATCTGATTCTGCCTCATCTTAGCCGTCTTGCCGACTTGCATGTCACGCTTTCCAGTGCCAAGAAGCGGGCCACATCGAAGATTACCGTGCACCCATTTATGAAAATGAATTTTCAGGTGCCGGACAAACTGATGCAAGGCTTGGGTGCCACACTGATGCAATCGCAACAACGTATTCAGGTCGAGCGCAAAAAGACCATGGCAATTGATGTGGCCGCGTTTCAGCGTTTTGGTTGGCAGGAATCGATTAAACGTGTGCCTGAAGTGGTGTCACTCGGTGACCTGATCGATGGAAATCACGGCCGCATGGGGGCAAGTCAACGTGCTGCCAACGAGATGGACATGATCTCAAAGGTGGCCACTTGTCTCTATGTTAATTTTTCTGACGTACCGGCAGGTATTCGTCTCGATTGGGCCGAACGTTTCAGTCAGTTTGATAGTGCTGTGAATTTGCGCAACCTTTATAGTCTGCCGCGCTTCGGTGAGATGGACTATACCGAACGTTACAACATGCAACGGTTGGTAGATTGGTTGTATGGACGTATTGATACTAAATACAGTGATGCCCACGACATGATCAGTGACCTGATTCGGGTGACCATCCTGGCTGCCAGTCATGCGCCGGTGAATCAATTGATCGCGGGTTATCTGCCTGAGCCGGTTACGGTGAGACCGGGTAGTTTCATTCGCGTGGTGGCTGATTTAACCCGTGTGCGTGTGGGAATGGCAGTGTCTATGGTATCTGCCGGTGCCACGATGGTAAGAGGTAAAGTGGCTGATATTTCCGGCGGTGAGGTGACCGCTGAAGTGCACACTACGATCGGTGAAAGCGTACAAATGGAATCAGGTGCGCGAGTGCAAATCGGCGAGCGGCTGGGGATGATGTTTACAAAGTAGCCCGTCATGAGTGGGGTGATTAGGGATGATGGAGTATGGAGAACGACGCATTCGCAGTTTGAAATTGAGAGTCAGAGATGGCTCTCAACAGGCTCATGCACGTCATCTCCTGGAAGAAGCCTTTCGCACCGCTTCGTTACCGGGCTTGCCTCCGAATGCCATGGTGCTGATCCGCCGGCTTGATTTGGGGAAGATACGTCCGGAGCTATCGTCGGTACAGCTGGCCGACACCATTTCAGATGCCGTGCGAAGTTTGGCAGCACAAGCAATTTGTATCGACCAACATCCGGCCACGGATGCCAATGTTGTTTGGTTTAGTGATCCCTTGCTGCCATATCAGCTGGTATTACAAGGTTTGCTGGATGGCTTGGAAATGGATGCGTGGTATTGGCATTCGTTGTTTCCCGATTATAGTCTGGTATTGAATGAGCAGCTGCTTACTCAAATCTTAATTGAAGCATGTCAAACATCAGTAAAAGGACTCGCTGTTGCTGTATTGATTAATTCTTTTCTTATACCATTTCGTTTGCCGCGATTCTTAGCTATGTTGACACCTGCGCTGGCGCGGCGTTTGCTGAACGAACAAGGTATGTCACCTTTGGCGTTGTCTGCATCTTCTTTACATTATCAAGAGGCATCTACTTCTAATGCCGAGTTGGCAGGCGAAATACCTGCACCTGATCTTCCCTTGGCGTGGCGCGGTGCAATCCAATCGGCTATCGAGTTGTGGGGAGTTAAGGATGTGCGCAGCCGTTGGTTGGCGGTGCAGGGATTGTTGTTCTACAGGCCAGCATTTATTGAGCAGCGGGATACCTGGCGGCGTATCGACTTGGGGCAGTGGCTGCAAGCATGGGCACAAACTGAGTCTGATACATACATAGATGAGGGTGATGCTTCTATTCTAAATGTAACATTACCAAATTTAGCAGTTGCACCAAACAAAACTCAGTTGCGTGATTCAAATAAAAGCAGCATTAATAAGATCGAATCGCAACAAATAGATTTAGAAAGCAATCGCACAGCAGCGCAATCCGATAATCCACAACAACAAGCAACAAATGACTCGATTGACGAATCAAATCTCGTAGAGTCTGGAAATTTTTCCAGTCATGCAGGATTTGTTTATCTGATCCCACTATTCCAACGACTGGGCATGGCTGAGCTAGTGCAGCAATATGCAAGCTTGATGATGGCAGATTTTCCACGGCAGCTTTTATGGCACATGGCGAAGCGTTTTGGCCTTGAGGAACATGATCCATCCTGGCAGTTATTCAATAAAGCCAATACAACACACAACATAATCATTAAACAGTTTGAAGCCCCGGCAACATGGCACCTCATGCTGCAACACGCTCATCATGCCTCGCGCTTTTTTCCGTTGAATACGTCAGCCTTGCGTTTGGAAGATTTGATCAATCGTTTTCAGTTGCTTTGCGCACTCTACCTGCGCCGCTATTGTGATCTTTCATTGCGTAGCCTGATCAAACGGCCGGGTAGGGTGGTGCTAAGTCAGACTCACTGGGACGTATTGTTCGATATCAATCAGACAGATCTGCGTTTGCGCCGCGTCGCACTGGATAGTGATCCGGGTTGGGTGGCCTGGCTGGGTAAAGTAGTGCAGTTTCATTTTGATAGTGAAGGATAGGCCAATGTTTAGCGAGACCTCGAACCGAAGCAGTGTAGATGCTCGTGTCAATGCAGATAAAGCAGAACTGACACTGCGGCATCTGGCCTTGGCCTGTGTCGGGCATCTGCTGTTTGCCGAAGAGGATATTGAACCGCTTGGCCCGGAACAGACCTACCTGTTCAAGCAATATATAGCGCTGAGCCACATTCCTGATCCTGGCCGCGCCTTGAAACATTGTCTGCTTAATCCTGCTGCAGAAGATAAACAGATCGCAAAGCTGGCCAGGCTGCTTCAATTAAGCCCGGTTGAAATTTTGGCATTGGTATTGGCCTTAATGGTGGAAGAAGAACCGATGATCGGCCGTGTGCTTGCTCATATACAGGCGCCGGTAGGTGGTTCGCGTCCGGCCATGGGAATGCTGGAAGCCGCACTGACACCACTCAATCAGGGTAAGACAGGTGCCTGGTTAACTGGAGCCTTGTTGGCAGGTCCTGCGGTGGCAAGTGGTGCACTGCAACTGATCAATGAACAAGCGCCATTGCCGGAACAGTCGGTAAAGGTTCCTATGGGTTTGGCGCTGGCATTACGTGGAAAATCATTTGTCTGGCCGGGAACACATGGACTCATAGCCGCGGATAGTGTGCGTTTGCCTTTGTCGACACTGGAAAGCGCCGCGCATCAGGCGCGCGCATTAAACCGCAGTGCCAATAGCATATTGGTGATCCGTTCGGCTTCACGGCGCGAAGCGCGCACAGTAGCGGCCGAGGTGGCGGCGCAGCTGGAGCGTGAGCCTTTGCTGATCTCTGCCAGCGCCAATGATCTAAGAGGATTAGGGGCAGCGTGTCTGATCAGTGAACGATTGCCGGTGTTTGAATATGACCTGGGTGCGGATGAACAACGGCCGGTGCCTGAGCTGGATGCATACAATGGCCCGCGTCTGGTGCTGGTCGGACCGGATGGCCAGGTGAAGGCCAATCATGGTTCTATTTTGCACTGGAGTCTGATGCCGCCATCGCAACAGGAACGGCAACAGTTGTGGACTGAGTATCTGGATGAACCTGAGTTGGCGCAAAAGCTGGCGCGTGAACATATTCACTCGACTGGCCGCATTTCTGAATTGGCACAGCTGGCTGAACGTGAGGCACAGTTACATCAGCGTTCGCGGCCGGAAATAGTGGATATTCGCCGTGCTGCCTGGGAAGCTGAATCCGGTTCACTAGACAATCTGGCGCAACCGCTCACGGCGGAGATTCCAGACGAAGCACTGGTGCTATCCAAATCCGTCAATCAGGAGTTGCAACAGTTGTTGGCGCGTTGCCGTGCGCGCGAACATCTGGGCGATGATCTTGGCATCACTGTCCAGGCACGTTATCAACCGGGGGTGCGTTGCCTCATGGTGGGGCCATCCGGTACCGGCAAGACCCTGGTGGCCGGCTGGTTGGCAACCCGGTTGGGATTGCCGCTATACCGTGTTGATCTGGCTTCAGTCGTAAGTAAATACATCGGCGAGACCGAAAAGAATCTGGCCACCTTGCTGGCGCGTGCCGAGCACAGTGAAATTGTACTGTTGTTTGATGAAGCAGATTCCTTGTTTGGAAAACGCACCGACATTAAAGATTCAAATGATCGTTTCGCCAATTCCCAAACCAATTATCTATTACAACGTATCGAGTTTTATCGTGGCATTGTGTTATTGACCAGTAACAGCCGTGAACGGTTTGATTCTGCGTTTACCCGTCGTCTGGATAAGATTATCGAGTTTCCCTTGCCGACGCCTACTGAGCGCCGGGCGCTGTGGCAGACGCATCTAGGTTCCGCGCATCAACTCAGTGCTAAACAAGTCAACCAGCTTTCTGTTAGCAGCGATCTGGCTGGTGGTCATATTCGTAATGCTGTATTGACAGCGGCTGTCGAGGCAAGGGATGCCGGGCGGGCCATTGCTTTTCAGGATGTGGTAGTGGGGCTGGCCGGAGAGTACCGCAAGCTTGGACGGCAGTTTCCCGCAGAATTAAGGCGCTACGAAAAGCCGGCGCGAGTAACTAATCGTTAGCTATTGTTATGGATGCTGCCGTCCAGCGTAAGGAAAACGACAAGGCTGTTAAGACGGCAGCCAGAGTCACATCCGAACCTCAGTCACAAGAAGAAAGTGAAAGCGGTACTACAGCAGGGGTGCCATTATTTCTGCAGCCAGGGCGCCAAGCCAGTTCTCCACCGTCATCTCCACCAACTACCCCTCAAATTCAAAGACAGGTAGAGGAAGAGGAGGAAGAAGAGCTGCTTCAGCCGAAGCAAAATGACTCAGTGATACAACGCCAACCTATCGAAGAAGAGGAAGAGCTGCTTCAAGCTAAACACAATAATCAGGTGATTCAACGCCAGCCGCTTGAAGAGGAAGAAGAGTTACTTCAACCAAAACCCAATAATAGTGCAATTCAACGCCAAGCTGAGGAAGAGGAAGAAGAGGAGTTGCTGCAACCAAAAAACAATGGTGCAGACATTCAACGTCAGCCACTTGAAGAGGAAGAAGAGTTATTACAACCCTCAGTATTGGCGTCTCATTCAATTCAGGCAAAACTCACTGTCGGTCCGCCAGATGATGAATACGAACGCGAAGCGGATCATGTTGCAGATAAAGTGATGCGTATGCCTGTGTCAAAAACGGCGCCGGCCGCAGGCGGCGAACAGCAGGATGAACTGCCGGTATCGAATCTGATTCAGAGCAAGCCTGTCACCCCTCTCTATCTTCAGCGCTTATGTGCAGGATGCGAAGAAGAACAGGAGCAGGATAAAACATCAAGTTCAAGCGCGCTGGTTCAGGCTAAATCAAATGGAGAAGCTTCGCCCGTATCCTCAAATAAACTCACTCAAACTGTATCGAATCCAGGTAGTGGGTCGCCATTGCCACCGCATGTGCAATCACGGCTGGGCAATGTCCTGAACAACGATTTAAGCCATGTGAGCGTGCATTCAGATAATCAGGCCCAGGACGCAGCACAGTCTATTAATGCCAGGGCCTTCACCCATCGCAACCATATCTATCTTGGCAAGGGTGAAAGCGCGAGTGATGTGCAGTTGATGGCGCATGAGGCAACCCATGTGGTACAGCAGGGTGCATCGCCTGCTTTGAAACGCAGCACAGTTCAGGCCAGGGGAAATGATGAACTGGAAAACACACAAACACAGACTGAAAGTCCGGATACTGAAGCGGGATCTGAACATGTAGAGCAGCAGGCCGCAGCACCTGCCGAAGCTCTGCCAGAGGAGCTCCAGGAAACACAACAAAAACTGGAGCAGGCCGAAACTGCGCAACAGCCACAAGTTTCGCCACACCAGCAAACACAACAGGAAACACAACAGGAAACACAACAGGAAACACAACAGGAAACACAACAGGAAACACAACAGGAAACACAACAGGAAACACAACAGGTTGCGCCAGGCAGTCCTGCTGAGGATATGACTCAACAGGTTGAGCAAGCACAGGACGGACAACAAGATGTAGCCGAAATACCCGGAAAAATCGCGACACGGGAACAGACGCAGGAAACACAACAAGAGCCGGCACCCGAAGAGCAACAGGGCGTTCAGGAACAGGCAGCGGTTGCCGAAGGTGGCGGTGGAGCTGGTGGACAAACCCCACCGGGTGGAGAGCCCGGCGCGTCAGGTGAGCAGGGCGCAAATGTTGCGGAAGAGGAAACCCAGGGAGCAGAAACTACTGAAGGCGGAGCTGTTGCGCAGGAGTCGACAGAACAGGCGGCATCACCCGCAAGCGGTCCGGCAGGTGCGCAAAGCTATACGTCGCCAGCGGTAAGCCTGGGGCGCATCAGCGCGGCGCCGACGTCTGCTATCAGAACAGAAGCGTTAACTCAGGCAGATTTGATCAATAACGACAGCCTGGCCTCCACAGGTATTGTTTCGCTGCTTGCTGAAGCGCGGCGTGCAGAAGTGAGCAGTCACTTTGCCGGCGCTCGCGCGCGAGTGACAGGCTTTGTTGAAAGCAGTATCGCCACCGTACAGGGTGTTGTGTTAAGCAAACAGGCGCAAGTACTGGCAACAACGTCCGGTGTGCTTGCCGCCTTGCAAGGCCATGTGAATAGTGCGCTTGAGAATGTGGAAGCGGTTAGTCAACGTATCGGTGATACGCTTAGCGGAATCATTGAAAACGCCAGCGCCACTGTGCAGAGTGGCATCGCCAGTGTCGCCAGCCGCATTACCAATGTGATTAACACAGTGCCATTGCCAAATCTGCCAGGTGTGGATCGCATCAGACAGATGGCGGCAAACATGGTCAGCGGGGCGGCGGGTGCAGTCAATACTGCCTTGAGCACGGTGATGGGGATGATTCGCAATGCGCTCACGCTTGGTATGCGCATGTTGAGTTCATTGTTGAGCACCTTCAGGAGCCTGGTGAATCGAGCTTTCGCCGCAGTGACGGCAGCAATTCTGCAAGCCATGCAAATGGTGTTTCGCGCGCTCAACAATATGATGAATCTGATGATCACCACGCTGCGGCGTGTGCTGAACAGTGTTCTGATGCCCATGATCAACCGGGTGGAAAGAGCGGTGTTACGCGCCATTACCCGGCTGGAAACAGATTCTCATGAACAGATTGAAGAAAACCGGGCGGAACATCTGGAAGTGTTGGCGTCAGCCGTCGCGGGGGGTTCCGGTGCCGGAACAACTGATCCGGATGTGGTCGTAACTTCGACAGAAGCGGAGATGCTGGCGGCCATGCGGCAGGTGGGGCAGAACGCTATTGCCAATAACCGTTTAATCATCGCTGCCTTCATCGACAAGACCAGCGGATTTATATCGCTGTTGATCACCACGATCGGCACTACCATCGAGCTGATTATTCAGACCATCACCAATCGTGTTGCTCAGGCAATCTCGGCCATTCTGGGAATGATTGCACGTTTTATTCAAAGCATCACGACCATGATGGCGGCTGTAATCTCGTTTATCCAGAGCCTGATGCAACAGTTCATATCGTTGTTCGAGAGAGTAGTGGAGTTTGTGCGCAGGGTGGTTAGTAATCCGGTGCAATGGTTGATGGAGTTTGCCGGCCGCGTGCTTAACCGCATTAGAGATGCGGTGCGCCGTTTTATTCGCAGGTTTACCGGCGGCGCTGGTCCATCGCTGCAACCTGCGCCGTCACCGGTGCCTACACCGACTCCGGTACCCACGCCCGTGCCAACGCCGACGCCGGTACCCACGCCGACCCCGGCACCTGTGCCCACGCCAGATCCGTTGCCGCTTCTGGTGATTATTGTTTTGGTCGGTATTGTCCTGATTATCGTGCTGATCATCATCTATTTGCTGTATCTGTTGTACAAATGGCTGACGCGGCCACGGTTGCCAAAGCCACCCAAACCGGAGCCTGAACCTTGCAGCATCACCACACGAACACTCGTGTCTGCCCCCGATGGCACGGTTGATTCACGCAAAGAGGTTGGTGTGGCTGAAGATGTCGAACTGACCAGCTCCACGCCGGTCACCTGGGCCGCGAGTAGTGGGACACTTATTCCCATCACTACCACCAGCGCAATCTGGACGGCACCTGATATAACTAGCGCCAGCATCATCACGGCAACTGTACCTGCAGGTGGCAGTTGTGATGAAACCATAGATGTCATACCGCCGGATCGGCGTTCACTAACGGTCTCTACTAACACTGTTTACACTCCCGGTCTGGCTGGGTCTGGTTTCGTGGCTAATGTTTTGATTGTGCCAACCAGGGTCTCCTTCTCCAATATCGAAACCCAGGAGCAGGAAGTGGATGCCAGTGCAACGGGTTATTACGATACACAGCTTGGTTGGGATGGGACTACGCATCCGCTCGGTTCCTGGGTACCCATTGATGCCACTAACAATGGCATTATCGATACCATTGGCACAGTGCCACCAGGCTCAGGTGGGACATTCAGTAGTGGTAATTTCACCTGGGCAATTCCGCAGCGCTATCGTGAAAGCAGCGGTAGCGGCACTGGCCATGAATACAGCATAGGAACACACACGCAGGATATGACTGATGCTACAGGTGAAGAAGTCACCGAGAAGGAAGGTGCCGTGGGTACTCCGCGCACCCCCTGATTATGGCCAGCAATGAAAAATTAACTATCGAGTTACTGGAGCAAGAAGCAAAGGCGTGGCATGAACTTTCAGCCACACAGTATGACCGGAAAATTTGCACCTTACTTGCGAGTATCAATGTTGCTTCAAAATCAGTTGAATGTATCGATGCAGTGTTGGAGTTTGTTAGTGCAGCATTGCGCCGCAATCTACCGCTGCTTAGCGAGTCACGTGCCTGCTGTGCTGAGCAGTTGCTAACGATGATATCTGGAGACAACCCTGTGACATTAAGACCGAGAATTCAGCAACTTTTTCTGCTGGCCTGGCTTCAACTTGGCACGGTAGTCAGGAGCGGGCCTGAAATTGTCAGTACTTCACCGGAATTACCGCCGGGTGTGTCACTGCCGAATGGTTCCGATCCAGATGAAATTACTGACCCTGTCATGCGCCAAAGAGCATGGGCAGCCGTTGACCAGCACAAAAAAGCAATCGAGCGTTGGAGCGCCAAACAACGGGCACTGCGTCACCTGAACCGTCTGGCTACTATTTTGCGTGCCAAATCCGGTTTTGCAGATGATGAGTTGATGCAGGAACTCAGGGTGGCTATGTTACTGGCTCCTGGAATAACTCCCGAACTGCAGAGCTTTTTGGAGCAGGATTTATAGAAGGTAACCTGACATGGAAACCACAGTTACTCAGCGCAACGTGAGTAAGAAGAGTACCAAAACGGCAGAAAAGCCCGCATCTGTTATTCAACAGCAGAACAAGTCAGAAAAAAGTCCGGACGCTGGTGTGCCTCTTTACTTGCAATCAAATCATGTGCAAAGACAGGAGCAGCAAGAGGAGGAGGAAGAACTGCTTCAATCTAAACATGATCCTTGCTCATCACTGCTTCAGCGACAGGCTGAAGATGATGATGAGAAAGAGTTGCTTCAGCCTCTGCCTATACAAACCAGGCTGACTATTGGTGCAGTGGATGATCCGCTGGAAAAAGAGGCGGATGGAGTGGCAGACCAGGTAATGCGCTCACCGTCTTCAACACATACACCACACGGCGCAACTCGTGCGGATGTCTCACTGCAACGGTTTTGCACTGAGTGTGCTGAAGAAGAAGTGCAAACGATTAAGACGAAAAGAACGGGATCATCTCTGCCACAGCAGGTGAGCAAACATGTCCAGCATTCCATTTCATCACCGACAGGAGGCTCACCACTGTCAGGCGCTGTGCGTAAGCGTATCGAACCTGTGCTGGGCCGCAATCTTGATCATGTGCGGGTGCATGGCGATACCAATGCCAAAATGGCTGCTTCATCTCTCCATGCCAAGGCATTTACTCACAAAAATCACATCTGGCTGGGTCACAGTCAAAGCGCGGAAGATGTCGGCTTGATGGCGCATGAATCGGCACATGTAATTCAACAAGGTGCAGGAGAAACAAAATCACATATTCAAAGAGATGCGGAAGTTGGTGAAGGCGAAACTTCTAAAGAGCAGAAAAAAAGCGAAGACCCCCGTATTAAGGCAATAAATCAAATCGTTAAACAGACGCTTGATAGCGAAACTCCCTCATACAAAGTCGTGTTGCATACCCTGTTCACTGCGAAAAAGATTGGCGGCTTGCATCAACTGGTTGCCGAATTACGTGCATGTGATCATTCCATGTATAGCACTTATTTTGTCGCCGCAATGCAAACTATCAGGATTCATGGCAACGAGAAAATACTTCAATTGATAATTGGGTTTCTGAAAAAAGAGGGCGTTACTCTGGAAACCTGGGAGATTGCAAAAGAAGCTGCTGATCCTTTGGCGGCATTGAAATTGGAAAATAAAATAGATCAGCTTAGAGCGCAGCTAGAAAAGCTTGATCCTAACTCGACTGAATACAAGTCGATAGAAGAATATATTTCAAGATTCGAAGATAAGCTTGAAAAAGTCAGACCGCCACTCCAAGGGCTACATAAGGAAGGCGGAGCTTACCCCAGGGATGTAGCGCTTTATACGTCCTACCTGATACGCGGCGGTTATATCAAAGAGGTGGCTGGTTTGATTCCTGAAGCATGGCGGACCATGAAACAGGAACAACTAACCAAAATATTGAGTGAGAAATTCTCTGAAAAAGAACTACGCACCATGTTCTTTGATAAATATGAGGCGCGTGCCGCAGTCAAGGCGCGATTTCGTAAATATAATCTTGTGGCAGCGATTGCGATTGGACTGATTTGGGCGAAAGACAATATAGCAGAGGGAGAGTGGGATACTGCGGCGGCAAAAGTAGGTGGTTCTGGTGTGGCTGCCTATGCGTTTAACAAGCTTTTATACGCACGAGATCTGTCGGCTGAGGCAATCATGAAACGGAAAGGGAAAGAGTTCGGCAGATGGTTTCAGAGGGCGGCAGGAACAAGCAAGGGATTTAATTTTTTAATACGCCGTGTTGGGGCAGCGTTGCTGATTTGGGATCTCAAGGATTTGCTTATGAGCGGTGGTATGGGCGGCCCAAACATTCCATTCGATCTTATTGTTGAAATTGATATCGATGACCCAGGTACCTGGAGCGAACCCAATCAGACATTGTTGAATTTAGGCTTTAATATTTGGTACGAACAAAAATGTACCGAAAAGCGTAAAGAGGCATGCACCGCTACGCCATTGTATCTTGCCAAGGTGGAGGGTAGTTTACTGAGTGGACTGGGCAAGTTGGTCGGTTTGTTACCATACAATGTCGCGCAACTGAAAAATAATCTCTATCGTATTGAGGGTGAACTAGATTTGATAGGGCGTAAAACAGTTATGGTGTCTGCATCCTCCAATGCGCTGGTCATTGCAACAGGAAAGGTGAGCCCCGGGCTGTGGTCCTTTAGCAAAGGTGATTACAAAGATTTTGAGGTTTTTCCGGCGAGCAGCTATGCAGAAAAGTTGCTGGGTGGAACAAGACCTCGCTTTGTTCCTGAATATGTTCTAAATAAGATAGAAGGGAAGGTTTAAATAAGCGTTGTCGTATCGGAAATGGAAGAGTGAGATTATGTACAATTCCTTGCAACAACCACAAGAACAACAGGTACACCGAACACCCTCCAGGGAGCACGAAGAGGCAAGCCCGGGCATGCCCCGTTATCTGCGTGAGGCGGAAGCAGATGCCGGCGTTCCCGATGCGGGTGCTGGTCCCACTGATGCGGGCGTGCCATTGCCTGCCGGAGTGGGGGAGGCAGAAGCGCCTGTCCCAACTGCACCTACGGGACCGAATGCATGCGCCACCCAGGAGGAGGAAGATCGCAAGGATCGTTTTCGCCGCCGTACATTTTCAGCACTAAACTTCAGGCCCTCTGCAGGCTATGGCAAGTTTGATGCCTATTACTGGCCACGCTCATCATTAATGGCTGCGATTGTAAAAATGAATTTTAATTTCCAGCCTGCCGAAGACACCCCACCGATTGGCGCATTGTTTGCTATGCTGCGAGCTGGGCAGGATATCAGTGTCTATTTCTGGACCGACGCGCAAAAGCGCCAGTATGAACGTGATTATGTGCGTACGGTTTCACAGCAATGGTCGTTTCAACACACCTTTCGTTCCACCAAACCGTGCTGGCCCTTCACTGCAGATCCTCATATCACGCCGCGCATTGTAGCGGACCCTGCGGATGCCCATTTCAATGTCAGTGTGTTCAAGATGTCCAGTCCCGCAGGCAGGCGTACGTCATCGTTCGGTGCCCGCAATCCTGGCACTGCGGGTTGGCAGGGTACGGGTGAGCTGGATGAGAACGATGTTAATCTGGAAACGAACAAGTTGAGTCGGGATGTAGCACGTTCAGAACGGCGGCGGCTGGAACGCGCCATTACTGCGGCGACAGCCTCACCAATCCAGTTCGAACATAATCGTGCGGTGGTCAGGCCGCCCTATGACGGACGTCTGCGCAGCCTGGCAGATGCACTGAAAGCCAAGAATCCTTCCGATCCCGCTATCCCAATCATCTTGCGTGGATTTGCCAGTGCCGAAGGCCGGGTCGATCGCAACGAACGCCTGTCGCGTGAACGGGCCGAAGCGGTTGCAGCAATCCTTAGCGGCGCTGGTGTGCCGCAATCTTTAATCATCGATCCGCAAGGGCCGGTAGGTGCGCCCAACGATGCTGCCAATCGCAAGGTCGAGCTTGTGCCGGACACAACATTCGAAACTTCATACACTGGCAATACTTTTTCGCCCGCCGCGCATGAGTTCGGTCATGCCATTGGCCTGCCGGATGAATACGTTAATCGCACCACCGGCAACCTCGGTGCCAAACAGACTGCGTTTGTGACCTTGGCACAACAGGCGGGCGTATCACCACCTGATCGTTGGGGTGATCGAACCTCGAGTGTGATGTCCGTGGGTGTTGATGTATTGCCTCGCCATTATCTAACCATTTGGGAAGCGCTAGGCAGTATGACAACGCCTGATATTACGCGTAATGAATGGAGTATTGGTTAAGAAGTTTCTGATTAATTCGTCATTTACCCAAACGGGCACAAGCCGGGAGAAGCAAAGCGTACGAGCTCAGGGATGGGCGAGGTAGACCCTGTCGGGAACATAGGGTCGAGCCCCGGAATCCAGTGGCTCTAATTCAATGCCTTAGTAGATTCCGGCCTTTGTGCCTTTTGGGTATGTGCCGGAATGACGACATTCGAATTAATCTGCAAGGCAGCCTTGCTGGGCATGAGCAGGGGGAAGGCTCCCCCTGCGCTCCCTGGAAGTGCCAAAGTCTTCGAATCACCTAATCAGCAACGTCGCCGCTTCGTTGCCACCCTACCCAGCACGCCCAGCAAGCCGAGGCCAAACAGCGATACTGTCGTCAGCTCCGGTACCACGGCGACATCCCCGGAGCGAACAGCCCAGGCACAGAACTCATGACCCTTAAGGCCGGCGTGCTGACTGCCAACATCGGTGCGCAAGATCCACGCACGATTATTGGGATCGGGTGCATACTCCGTCCCCGACCAATAGATGAAGGACTGAAGATTTAGAACATTAACCCCATCGGCACTGATACTTTGTACACACATGGGATTTGTTCCCGGACACCCCGTGGTGTTTCGTGAGCCATCAGGGTTCAACCAGCTCTCGTTCCCTAGGATGCTATGGAATAAATAAGCCAACTCACCCGTGGTGGTATCCACATTGTATCCACAGTCGGTGCCACTGTTGGTGTTATTACAACCCGATGTGCCCGTATCGGTAACGGTCGGCAGACGCCAGTCGTCATAACCACCAAAATTTAAGCCATCGGCCCAGGCTGTGGCAGCACCCCAATTCATAATGCCATCGGCATCATGGCCGCTGGTCTTGGCGTAGTTGGCATCCGCCAGCCAGGTGATATCCTGATCTGAGTCATAGATCATGCCGCTGCCTCGGTCGTTCAGGGTGGCGCTGGCTATGGTGGAGAATCCCAAAGCAAGGACCACGGTGGACAACATAGCTGTCAGTTTGTATTTCATTGTCAGTTTCTCCTTAAACTGATTAACCAATTTGGTTCGGAGGAGTTTCACGTATTTGTTGTACCATAATAACAATAGTTATTATTGGTTCGCGGCACAAGCCGTCGGCTAATCAGCAAGGCAGTCTGGGTGAAGTGAAACGGAATCCACGGTTGATAATCACGGTGGCCATGTTTTCCCGGATTACACTGCGTTCCATCCGGGCTACCTTGTTCTCTTTAATCAGCAATGGGGGAAGAGTGTGAGCAATAATATCAATACCAATACAGGTCAGTGGTCTCTTGTTGTACTACGGGTAAGTCAGGACAGTACCAAGGTGTGGGTCGGTACTTTGTTCCCTACATTGAAAATGCCTGATTCTGCGCGTGTCGAGTTGGAAGCACCGGATGGCACCGTTGAAACAAAAATTATTACCAAAGCTGACTGGAAGCGCCCTTTCCGAAAAATTAGAAAACGTTTTTATTGTTGTGTTGATTTCGAAAATCTTATGCCTGGAACACATTATCGTTTACGATTCTTGCGGCGGACTGAGGAAATTCATCGAGCACACGAAGAATGGCAATTGTTACGCAATGGGCAATTCGCCACGCTACCTTCACGTGTACCAGCAGGAAATGGAAAACCGTTTACAGTGGGGATTGGCAGCTGTTTCTATAATCATCGAGATGGTGGTCAAGCGGCAGGATCCTACCGGGCTCTGTATGAGCGAGGTCCTGAAGCGGTGCGCCCCGATGTTACTTTTCTGACCGGTGACCAAGTTTATCTGGACATTGGATTTGACTCCTTATCATTCATAAAAAGTGAAATCAGGCAACGTATCGCAGAGGACTATGCACTGCACTGGCAGGCGCTTGGTAGTATGTTGAACCGCGGGGCGACCTGGATGCTGCCGGACGATCATGAGTATTGGAATGACTATCCATTTTACGATTCATTGATTCCAACCTTGTTGGCCTTGAAACTGGATGGAGTGCGCGAAACATGGCAGGCGACTGCAACTGATGGTGTAAGACGGGTGCAACAGTGTCCGCAAGTCGATACATTCGAACTTGGTACAGACGTATCTTTCTGTTTGGCTGATGTACGCTCCCGCCGTAATAAGGATGGTTTTCTATCAGATGTTGATTTTAACAAACTCACCACGTGGGCACGCGAGCTGAAATGCCCTGGAGTACTTGTTATGCCGCAGCCGTTGATTGTGAATGCCAACGATACAGAGCGTAATCTGCTCAGCTTCAAGACGCAATATCAGGATCTGCTCCAGGCACTCGGAGCAAGTGGACATGATATCGTGCTGCTAAGTGGCGATGTTCATTTCGGTCGTATCGCCAGTGTCCCGTTGGGTCCACAAGGTGGTCGCTTGATAGAGGTGATCTCTTCACCCTTATCCAATCTAACTGGCCTGAATGGTGTGGCTGCGGCTAAGCCGGAATTAAAAAAACCGAGTCAGTTTCCCGATCCGTCACAGATACAAATCCCCGGCTGGTCTCCTGAGAAGGTGAAATATGATCACTCATTTGCAGTCAGTACCAGGCGCGGCTACTTGTTTTCCGCTTATCCGAAAGACCGCACCCGTGAACATTTTATGACCGTAAGTTTCCAACGAGTTGCTGATGGAGGGATCGAACTGACAGTCAACGCGTGGCGTGTGCGAGAGCGTGATGACGATAACTTGCCGAAACGTGATTTTGATACTTATCGAGCAATTCTCAATTGAGGATTGTTCGTTAGGGTTGTTAGCTGGTAGGGCACAATAAATGAAGAGACTGTGATCATTTAGCTAGGTATCTATGGACTCCACCCATTGCAAGCTAGGTAGCCTGGATGAAATGAAATGGAATCCGAGGTTGATAACCACGGTGGCCATACTTTTCCGGGTTACACTGCGTTCCATTCGAGCTACTAGCTCTAAAAATTGCGGATGGCAGTGCCCGTGCTCGCTCAGCTGCTTTATTGGCAATCCTTGATCATCTAGGTGCTCTATCCGATGAAGAGAAACATAAACTTCAGACTCATATCTCTCCAACGATAATCAACTCAAGAGGCCTAGTCGTGGGAGAAATTCGCCCAGCCGTATCCTGGTTGTTGTCAACTAATCGTGTTCAAGTTATTTTAAGTCCAAAACGATCAGTATGACACCGTTATGCTGAACTAGAGGCGCACGTCAATTTGATAGCGTTTTGCCGCGGATTATTTTTGAACACCGATAACCGCTAGACAAGGAATTAACCAGGAACAAATTAATGGATGCGCTAATAAATGAGTGGTGGATGGCTATGCTATGTTCCAACTCACTCAAGGCATAATGCAGCTATTCTGTTGCTTTCTATAAGAACGATTACATTCCCAGTCATGTCCAGAATAATCGATGTGAGCGTTCTCTGGAACTTTCACCGTGACGCAGGATTCTTTGATCGCTTGATAGCCACGATCACATTTCCATCCAGGACCATACGAAGATTCCTTGAGATATCCATTCACTGGTACATTTACAATGACGCAAGCCTCACCGACCGCTCGATCAGGGTGAAATCGTTCTAACCCACTTCCGCAACAAGTTCAGCAGTTTAAGCA
>CALZIO010000014.1 GCA_945787785.1 uncultured Chromatiaceae bacterium | reverse complement strand
TCCAGACTTAGATTACTGGCTGCGATCAATGCCAGATTGAGCTTGGAAATGCCGGCTGTACTTGTGGATTGCGCTCAGGGAGCCCATGATTCCCGCACGCTGCATCCAACCACATTTTTGCGCCTGATCTCAGGAAAGGCGCCGCCATTTACCCCCAAGAAGGACGCAGGTAGCAACGCTGTCAAACCCCCAGCTACAAATGTAATACCCATAAAGACTGGAGACTGTTCCAGCAATCACGACCATCGCTTATTGCTGGCTGTCGGCAAGTTATTGCGCTCGAATAAAACACCGGGGGCTATATCCAAAGCAATCAGAGAACGCATAGAAGACGAACGCAGGCATTGCACACCTATCAGTGTCTACTTGTGTGAGTGGGTAGCTAAGCGCCTCACTAGTCCAAATCGATGGGGGAACCGCTTTTCACCGAAGTCAGCCTATACAAGGCTTCGTTCAATCACCCGTCGTCTTCAAGGTTGGCTCGGTTCGGAAAATCCGAACCATGTAGGGATTGGGAAACTCACTGAGATTTACGAAGAGATCATCGATTCAGTCGATTCCCAAAATTTGCGCTCCTCAATCGCCAAGAATCTGCGAGATTTTCAGGAGTGCCTGGAGGATGAGAGGGGTGCCGCACCCCTTGACAGTGATGCCCCCTGGATTGGCGTCGGAACTCAAAAAGGGATGGTCGATGCCAAGATAATTCTGCCCAAGGAATACACCGCGGCATCAAGCCACTATCTTGTCCAGAGTGAAAGAGAAAACAACTCCACCGAAAAGGCTTTATACCAGGCCCGCTACTTGGTTATGGCATTGGGTTATAAAGCAGGCTTGAGGAGAAAAGAGGCAATTGGACTCAGAATTAAGGATATCACCACAGAAGGAAGCATGGAGGCACTGGTCCGACCGCATGATGAACGCAAATTGAAATCCCTGGCAGGCAATCGAAGACTGCCACTGCACGTTCTATTTGATTCACAAGAGCTAGAACAACTCCGGGTTTGGGTCGCGCTTCGAAAGTCTCATGGCGCCGCACCGGATAATTACCTATTCTCCTTACCATCTCTCGGCACTCCCTTTATCGAGGAATCCCAGATCTTTGATCACATACAGTGGCTGCTACAAACCTTGACGGGAGACCCAGCTACACGCTTTCACCATTTAAGGCATAGCTTCGGTACCTGGCGCTTCTTGGGGTGGATGTATCCTCGGTACAAAGACCTTCTAATGCACTATGACGGCATGAAGCCTATGGAGGAGGAACGAATCATGGACGAGCGCAGGGTGGTTCTTGGACTCGCGCGTGGTGACGAACCTTCGCAAAAAGTGATGTACGGCCTTTCCATGGCTATTGGGCATTCAGGCCCAAGCATGACATTGAGTCACTACATACACAGTGTTCCCTGGATGCTCGAACAAGAATTGGGGCGACTTACTCCCGAGATAGATCCAAAGGTGGCTGCAAATTATGCCGGCGTGACAGTGCGGCAAATACAAAAGCTGACAAAGCAAAAAAGATGTGCGGCCGATATTTTAATTCCTCGCTTGCTGAGAAAAATTAAGAAGATCGCAAAGAAACCTGATTTAGGACAATGGCAAGACCCCTCAAGTAAAAACATCGGTGAATACAAGCGTGAAGCTGCTCGAGAAAGATGCCTCGGAATGGATATATGGGAGGCAATACAACGCTACTCCTACCAAGATAGTTCCCTCTCTGAATTAGAGGAACGGTACTGTATTTCTCGCGCCGAATTGGAGGCCGCTATTTCCAGAGCGACACATATATCTTCCATGAAATACCTCGGTGCTGGACATCAGACCTATCGACACCGGCTTCCTGAATGGCAACAGCTCGACGAGCCGCCACTAATATTTTCTTATCCTCATCAAAAACGTCACCTTGAATTGGTGGAGCATGTTCTTCGGCGCTATGAAGAACTACCGGTATCAAGAAGGAAGCTGGTCCAATGGGGTGTCAAGTATTTTCTAAATCATGGCTCTGCCAGGAAATCAGATATTCCATTTAGCAAGAAAGAAGATTTACGACGATTTCTCCGTATACTAAATGTGTTGAAATTATATGTAACTGTGCCGAGTGATAAGTCAGTTAAGCATCCAAGATATCGATTGACACTCTATTCATGCTTCCCAAAGAAAAGCTCAGAGCGAGCCTCGCAATGGCGCCACTGGGGGCGCGGTATTGCGCTGCATGAATACCAACGCAAAGATGCATTAAAAAAGAGTGCACAAAAAAAGAACGGTTATGTAGCTCTCCATCTCTTGGCACTTTCTCCTGCCAGCAGTCCACAGCGTGAAAACCCTGGCACCAGACAGAGCGATTGGGGGTTTCGTTTGAGCTTGTATATTCTGGCCACTGTCTTTGGCAGGGAAGGTGGTAGTTAGCGCCCGTTTTCGCTGACACCGGCCGTTCACGGTGGTAACGAGGCTGAAGGACAGCAACGGGGCAGCTCCTGACGATTGGTTATAATTTCTGCGGGTAAACTAGTACTTTTGTCTCTGAACGGCCAAGAGCAGCCAATTAAGGTGCTTGGCATTTATGATTGGTAGATCCTGATTGCGGACATAAATGTGCATCAATCGCTCAATCAACTAGGATCAGTTACGCCAATGATGAAAGCTCGCACTCAACAACATAGCCACCCTAAAGCCGCCATTTAAAGTTAGGTTTGCATAAAACAAGAGTCCAGCGAAAGAATCATCGATTCTAGATAGCGAACTTATTCTATCAGCTAACTAATGATAGTCATCGTTTTAGTCGTATGCATGAAAAGCACGAATAAGAGGAAGCGGTCGTTAAAACTTTGGGATCATTCGAGTAGTTGTTGCTAGTTACCTTAGCCCAAGCTAACCATTTATCTTTAAAAGTCGTACCTCACTCAGAAAAACAAAGAATGCAGGTACCAGGAACAACGAGGCGATAGTCGCCGTTAACAAGCCAAAGGCCAGACTGGCAACCAGTGGAATAAGTATTTGTGCCTGGGTGCTGGTCTCGGTTAACAACGGCAATAAACCCGCAAGCGTGGTTAAGGATGTCAGCATAATGGGGCGGAAACGATCTTTGGCCGCTTGCCACCCAGCTGTTTTAACATCAACACCTTCTCGCAGTCGTTGCTTTACAAAATTTACCAGCAGAATATTGTCGTTCACCACCACGCCCGCTAGCGTCGCAAAACCGACCAGACTCGGCATCGTTAGATCCAACCCCATCGCCATATGTCCCCAAACGACCCCGATGAAACCCATGGGGATGGCTAGCATCACCGCTAATGGTTGAATGTAGCTGCGGAACTGGAATACCAAGATCAAATAGACTCCTACCAAACCGATGAGTAGATTGGTTTGCAGCGAGTTTCCTGTCTCTGCGGTCTCTTTGTCCTGGCCTTGGGAGACAATACGGATATCGGGATAACGTTCCTTCAATGTGGGTAGAAAGCGTTTAAACAACAGTCCCATCACTTCGCGGGCATTGGCTTGGTTAGTATCAAGACTCGCTTGTATGGTGACGGTTCTTTCACCGTTAACCCGGTGAATGCGGGCGTAACCACGCTGCTCTTCAATCTCAGCCACTGCACTGAGCGGGACAAGGGTGCCGTTAGGGGCACGCAATCTGAGTGACAGCATATCTTCCAGGCTGTCGCGGTCTGCATTGCTCAGTCGGACAGTCACGGCGTAGTTTTCAAACCCCCGCAGCACTTCCAGGTGAGTGTTGCCATACAGCGCAGATCTCAACTCCTCTGCCACATTCTGGGCGGTGATTCCAAACACTCCGGCGGTTTCTTTCAGGCGGACTTGAAATTCTGGTTTTCCTGGACGCAAATCATCTGAAATATCGGTGACACCATTGATGGTGGCCAAAAAGGTTTGAATTTCCTTAGAGGCGGCTTTAAGTGTCTCTAGGTTGCGTCCTTGAATGCGAAGGTCAACGGCTTTACCGGCAATGCCGCGTTCCTGGTCGGTAAATTTCAATGCAATCACATCCGGTAACTCGCCAACCAGTTCACGCCAGCGGTTTAACATCTCATCAATCGTGCCACTGCGTATACCGGCCGGCAGAAGGTCGGCACTGATGGTGGCAACGTGTGCCCCGTTTTCTTTTGCATCCACATTGGTATTAAAAAGGGTGGATATGTTTTGCACTAAGGCCTGCCCTTGCGATTGTTTGAGGGTGAATTCTTCATCCAGCGTCTGTAGCCCTGTAACCAGGTGTTCGACCACCGCTTCAGTGTCTGCCAACGGGGTGCCTTGGGGCAGGATAATGCGCGCCTGGATGACATCGCTCTCCAGATCAGGAAAGGCTTGATACTTGAGCATACCGGCGGGAATGGTGGCGAAAGAGACCAGTACCAGAAGCACCATTATGCCGATGGAGGTTTGCGGGTGTCGTGTCACCTTTGCCACAATGGGTAGGAAAAAACGGTCGCGCACAGATTCAAAGCCATCCCGAAATTTTTGTTGGAAGCGTGAACGGCCCTCTTTTTCAAAATGTTTCATGGAATGGTGCAGATGCGCTGGGAGTATCAAAAAGGCCTCGACCAGGCTCACCAACAAGGTAAGCAACAGCACCACGGGAATGTATTTGAGCACATCCCCCATCTTGCCGGAGAGCAGCGCCAGGGGCGCGACAATCATCGCCGTGGTTAAGAATGAAGAGAGCACGCCGGGCATCACTTGACCTACCCCCTCCACGGCGGCTTCCAATGACGTTTTACCCTTCTTTAATTTAGCCGCGATGTTTTCTGAGATAACAATGGCGTCGTCCATTAACAGACCAATAGCAACAATAAGTCCCACCAGAGTCATCATATTCAGCGTATAACCCAGCGCATGCATGCCATAAATCGCACCGAGGATGGAGACGGGCAAACCCATGGTGACCCAAAAACTAAAGCGCAAGGAAAAGAACAGCCACATGGTCAAAAACACCAGCAGCAAGCCCTGGATACCATTACTGGTAAGGATGCGCAGGCGGTCACGAATGTTGCTGGTGACATCGGCGCTGATCTGCAATTCTATGCCCTGTGGTGCCATGGCCTGCTCACGGGCCAGCCCCTCTTGAATCGCCTCCATCACCCTGAGGCTGTCCTGGTCATAGGTCTTGGAAATCTCCAGTAGCGCTGCACGTTTACCGTTAAACAACACTTTATCTTCGGGCCGTTCAAATACCGTTTTGATATGGGCAATTTCACCCAAACGAACCCGGCCTCCTTTTTCACTGGAGACAACCACCAGCTCGGCCAGCTCATCCTCGGTCTTACGCTGGCCGGTAAAGCGGACGATGATGTCACCCGTTTGGGTTTGTAAAATACCCGCTGGCAGATCCAGGCTTTGGCGCTCAATGGCAGTGCGAATATCAGAAAGACTCATGTCATATCGTTGTAGCGCCACTGCCGGTAACTCAATTTGCAGGCTTTGTTCTGAAAAGCCCTGGATGCGAATTTGGGCAATACGTCGATCCCGCTTTAGGCGCTCTTTAACGGCTTCGGCATAGGCCTTGAGTCCTTGGGGGGGGATATCGCCGGTAATCGCAACGCTGGCCACATTGGCGGTTCGTTCAAGCTTAATAATCGACGGCTTTTCAACTTTAGCGGGAAAACCAGTAATGGCCTCGACCTGTGATTTCACGTCATCAAAGAAGGTCTCCATCTCGGTGCTTTCATACCGCTGCGCGGTGGCGATCGCGATATTTTGCCGTGCATCACAGCGCACCTCACTCAGGCCAGCCACACTGTCCAGACTATCTTCAATGCGTTGGCAAACACTCTCCTCAACATCGGCGGGCGTTGCTCCCGGATAGCTGGCGCGAATCTCCACCTCGGTGGCGGGGATTACAGGAAAGGTATCACGCTGTAATTTCGGTAGTGCGCTAAGACCAAGGATAATTATCGCCACCATCAGCACATTGGCGGCAGTCGGGTGATCGGCAAAATAACGGATCATTGTTTGGCGACCTTACCGGTGGCGGCCATCTCCATTTGTTGTCTGCCGCGCTTATCCTCCAATGGCGTTAGCAACATGCCCTCGACAGCCGTTATCAGGTCAGAGGTGATGATATGCTCACCCTCAGATAAACCCTCGGCAATCACGCTATAGCCCTGTTGAGAAAAGTCGACCTTCACTTTGCGTTTCTCTAGACGGGAGTCGCTATTCACTACATAGAGATAACTATCATGCAGCGCATTTCTGGGCACCACGAGTTGTTGCTGAATGGGGCCCGAGCTGAGTTCAACTTCAACAAAGGTGTCACGTAATAACGGCGGGCGCTCACCGGGACGGGCTGAGGCATAGGGGCGATCAACCTTTACGATCACCCCCAGGGTTTGGGTTAGCGGATCGATGCTACCGGCAACCCGGTCAACCACGGCGGGCCACTCAACCGTATGGCTGGCAGTCTTCAGGCGAACCACAGCCTGCAACTGGGTCGCACCAGCACGAATATCAACCTCGCCCTCGTTGGCGATATTGCGCACCAGAGGTCGCAGGATACCCACTGAAAATTGAGCCTCAATTTCTGCCACCTCAAGACCATCAGCGGCAAACATCAACTGCCCCTTATTGGCATACTGAGCGGCGCCAATATCAACCTTGGTAATACGCACAGCAAACGGAGCCGTCACCTTCGTGCGTGCCAGATCAAGTTTGGCGGCATCACGCTGGGCGACAAGTGCCTGATGTTCAGCGCCAATCAAATCGAGCAAGTTTTGGGTGTTTTCAAGCTGGGTTTGTCCGGTGAGAACCTGTCTCTCAGTGCTGTCTAATGTGGTTTTGGAAATCGTGCCCTTGGCTGCCAGCTTTTTCTGGCGCTGGTATTCTGTTTGAAGAAGCGCCATATCCTTCTTGGCAATCGCCAGACTATCAGCGGCACTCTTCTTTTTGACTTCCGACGCCCTAAGTTGAGCTTCTGTCTGAACCAGCGTCAGACGATAATTTGCATCTTCAATACGCAGTAGCTCCGTGCCAGCCTCAACCACCTTACCATCGCGCAACTCATCGGCAATCCAAAGCACCTGGCCCGATACCTCGGCCACCGCCTCCCATGTTTTCCCTGGGGCAACTCGGCCAAAACCCGTCGAGCGAGGGATGACATCCAGCATTGGGACAACAATTGAACGAACTTTAACCGGACGCTCTTTCACCTGGCTGGTTTGCGGTGGCTTTTTTGTCAAAGGTGCAGCGATAATAAATGCAACGCCTAGCAGGATGGCGACCACCATTCCAACGCTGCGCTTCCACTTGGCGGTTGATACCTGCTCACTCATAAACTCACTCCGTTGCTCTCTCATAGATGACTTGTTATCAATTAAAATTGTTTCACAATCTATCTGTCACCATTTTTCTCAATGGAAGTGGCTTTGAGGCCTTGAATAACAACCAGATCATCAGGCAGAGAAAATCGCTTGGCCAGTCCATCCGGCACTTCCCCTGATAATCCCCCTACCTAGCTTGAGCAACCGAAGTCGATTCCAACACAAAGCAGATCATGACGGTAATCAGCAGCGGTACGACTGCCAGCCGGGATAGAGCCATCATCATGGTGGCATCATTGATCTCGAACAACATGGGTTTAGCACCGTTTCTCTGACTAAGGGCAAGAGAATAGGATGAATAAAACCCCATTTTCCAAACATCCATTGCCACTAAACAACCGAAGATTTAATGGTGTCTGTCAATTTTTC
The DNA here is from genome assembly GCA_945787785.1 of uncultured Chromatiaceae bacterium. Taxonomy (GTDB): domain Bacteria; phylum Pseudomonadota; class Gammaproteobacteria; order Tenderiales; family Tenderiaceae; genus Tenderia. Next base: position 42,357 of record CALZIO010000014.1, on the reverse strand, counting down.
ATGGGTAGGTCGAATATCTAATCCCTGCGTAACCTGCAGACATGATTTATACAACTGTCTGTGTTGAAGAAATTTTTATACGTATTTCATTAACTCATTTATAGTGGTGTGCGCAGTAATGCATCACGCATTTGCATGTAGGCAATTAGAAATTCAAACAACATTCTCCAAAATAGTTCCATAAATAAGAAGCAAGATACGAATATTGATACTAACTTAGCCTTTTGCTTTTTAGTTAACGATCTCCATATTATTTCTTTTCCATTTTTATACACAGCATCAACAAATTTATACCTCTTTATAAGCCATGTAACTATTATCCATATGCCGATAGGCAATATAAGCGAACCAATGTAATAAAATAATATTAAAACCTCAGTGCTGATAAATCTTTTAAAAGTAATAAAGTCCATTATGTATGAACACCTAGATTCCTATAGTTTAGTCGACAAGTAATATCGGCCACAGTTAAATATTCAATCCTTAACAAATCCCTCTGCATGGAGAGGCACGAGCGGGCGTGTTGCGGTCTGATGATACAGATCGGCTCAACGCTCGGGTCAGTCCAAATTAAAACGCCTTTGATTGGAGGCGGCGATCCACCTGGCATGTACAGACCGAGCAGTCGATGAGGTTACATCTGATTGACTGGTTGCTTAATACTGACGGCTCCTCTCAAGTCGCCTGGCTTATAGCCGGTGGCTTGATCGTGAGGATATCGCTCCTGCAATGACGCCTTCACCGCTTCTGGAATCTCAGATTGGCTGCCATGACAAGTCAAGCACAGTGGCTTCACGCCAATGGCCTTCATGAAACGGAAATACTTTCCGTTCGGCTCAATGACCAATTCTGAATAGACCATGTCTTGCATTGACTCGCCCTTGTTGGCGCGCGCCTGAAACTCGGCTAGCACTTCTTGTTCCCAGATATCCGGCATGGCGAGCATAGGGTTGCGCACACGAGTGCCTAATCGAGTCACTTTCCAACCTTTTTCAAGTGATATGTCAGCCGCAATATCTGGAGCCACATCAGAGCAGACCTTGATCGCGGCTACGGGGCCATTAGTTTTCATCTCAGCCTTCATGGTACCACCCAATTTCTGCAGGAAAATTTTACTAGCCTCTGCTGCGGCTTGGTGGTGTTGCTCAATATTTTGCGCCAAGGCTGAACCCATACTGCCGAAGCTTAGAGACAAGGAAAAAGCGATAATAGATCTGCGTGTTGTAAAGAACATTTTTGTCCTCCCGGGTAAATGAGCGATAGCTCAGTTTAAGGAAAATAACCTTTCCCCCTACTAGCCTACGCTGCATTACAGGCTTGAGGAGATGTTTACGTACACAATTTGCAAAGTGCGCTCCAAACAGTGTAATGACCTGCCTTCAACCTACATTCCCAGAGTAGCGAAAGCCAAAAAAATGTATGTGACTAAGTCACATTTAGAAGTGGGTGTCTTTGCCAAGGGGAGGTGCGCGCCACAGGCCATGACAACGTTAACTTTCATGAGTGATGATATACAATTGATATGTAAGCACATGCACTATGTTGGAGAAAGGAAATGACTATTGCCTTTGGGCCCGTCCCTTCAAGACGCCTCGGACGCAGTCTGGGGATCAACAACATCCCTCCGAAGTCCTGCTCCTATTCCTGCCTCTATTGCCAAGTTGGAACCACTCACGGGCAACTGATAGAGCCACAGGATTTTTATAGCCCGGAAGAGATATTCAAGGAGGTCAGTGCGCAGCTGCAAAAGGCGCGAAGCGCTGGTGAGCCTGTTGACTACCTAACCTTCGTGCCTGATGGTGAACCGACCCTGGATATAAATCTAGGTAAGGCAATCGAATTGCTGCGGCCGTTGGATATTCCGATTGCCGTCATCTCAAATGCCTCGCTGCTCTGGCGCAAAGAGGTCCGGTCGCTTATAGCCAAAGCCGATTGGGTCTCAGTGAAGGTTGACAGTGTTTCTGAGGGTGTTTGGAGACACCTAAATCGGCCCCATGAGTCACTGCAACTAAACGACATCCTGGATGGAATTCGCCTGTTCGCCAGGCAATTCCAGGGTGAGTTGGTCTCGGAGACGATGTTGATCCAAGGTCTCAACGACCATCAAGATTGCGTGGTGGCTGTTGCCGATTTCATTCATGAGGTCGGTGTCTCCAAGGCTTATCTTTCCATTCCGACGCGGCCCACAGCTGAGGCTGGCATAAGTGCCCCAAGCGAGCTGGCAGTGAACCGCGCCTATCAAATGCTGGCCGACAGGCTGCCCCAGGTGGAATACCTTATCGGTTACGAGGGGGACGCCTTTGCCTTCACTGGTGATGTGCGACGAGACCTACTCAGCATCACTGCTGTCCATCCCATGCGTGAGTCGGCGGTGAGCGAACTGTTGATGCGCGCAAAGGAAGATTGGTCGCTGGTGGAAGAATTGCTTGCAGAGAACAGGCTCAAGCAGGTGGAATATCTCGGCAAGCGCTACTATGTGAGACGCTTCACTACGCAGCATGAAGAGTAACAAAGGCTAGGAGTGAAAATAACGGTGACTAATCACATAAAAGCTAGCCTCCAGAAGAGCGCATGGACATTCATTAATATGCTGCCCATCATCGTCGGCATGCTATTGCTGACCAGCCTGGTAGTAACGTTGTTTCCGGAACAGATCACCGCTGGGCTGTTTGGAAACGGCGATATTCTCGACAGCTTAGTTGCAGCCTCTATTGGCAGCATTGCCGCCGCCCATCCGTTAGCGAGCTATCTGCTCGGCGGGGAACTGCTGGCTGGCGGGGTGGGTCTGATTGCCGTCACTGCTCTGCTGGTCACCTGGGTGACAGTGGGTATAGTACAGCTGCCGGCAGAAGCTCTGATGTTGGGAACTCGCTTTGCCGTCTACCGCAATCTCATCAGTTTTATAGCCGCTATCGCCATCTCGTTTTTGACCGTCTATACCCTGCAGCTGCTGGGATTCTCCTAAATGCCCGGTGAGCAACAAAAAAAGGGATATGGCGGCTGGTTGTTTCTCGCCCTGGTGCTGGTCGTTTATGGGCTGCTAGGGCTGGTTAATCCAGATGCAGCAACTCAGTCCCTCAGCTTTTTTACTCACGTCATGGGCCAGGTGTTACCTGTGCTGGGTTTGGTTTTTTTGCTGCTCTTTGTTGCCAATCTTGTGCTTAAGCCCAAATGGATTAAACGTTATCTGGGCAAAGGTAGCGGTATCAAAGGTTGGCTTGCGGCAGTGATTGGCGGCATTCTATCCATGGGGCCTGTCTATGCCTGGTACACCATGCTGGGTGAGCTGCGACAACAGGGAATGAGAGACGCGCTGATCGCTGCTTTTCTCTATAGCCGCGCGGTAAAGCTACCTTTACTGCCACTGATGATCCATTATTTTGGCGTAACCTATACTTTGGTATTGTGTTTCTATCTGATCGGTTTTTCCATCATCACAGGCATAGTGGTTGAAAAACTGACGCCTCAGAGGAATAAACAGAAGGTACAGTAATAGCATGTTACTTACGTGGATAATGGTGTTCAGCATTCTGGGAAGCATAGGCGCTATTGCTGGAGCTGCCTTGATACTTCTTTTCCCGGAGGGCACTAGACGAACCCTGCTGCCCTGCCTGCTCAGCTATGCCACCGGCACCCTGCTTGGAGCAGCTTTTCTGGGGATGATTCCCCACGCTTTGCAACAGGCTACGCCCTTGGCCATATCCGGCACGGTGCTGGCCGGCATTGTCCTATTCTTTATGCTTGAGAAGTTAATCATCTGGCGTCATTGCCACGATGGGGAGTGTGAGGTTCATGGGGCGGCAGGTCCATTAATCCTGATCGGCGATGCCTTCCACAATTTCGTTGACGGCTTCGTGATTGCGGCGGCCTTTCTTACCTCCGTGCCATTGGGGATAGCCGCCTCATTGGCCGTGATTGCCCATGAAATTCCACAGGAGGTGGGCGATTTTGCCATCCTGCTCGAGAATGGCTATACAAGGACACGGGCCTTGGTTCTGAACACACTGTCATCACTGGCCACCTTGCCTGGTGCAGTGATCGCATACTTTTTCCTCGGTACCGTCCAAGAAGCTGTCCCATTCATTCTGGCGCTTTCCGCTGCCAGCTTTATCTATATCGCGATCGCAGACCTGGTGCCGAGCTTACACCGTCAGATCGGCTTAATGCCCGCGTTAAGGCAGTTAATCCTTCTATTGGCAGGCATTGGTACCATCGCCCTTTTTCAGTTGGCACACTAATAAACAACAGGGAGAATAAATAATGACAGTAGAACGCAGACATGAAATGGGCACCGGAGGTTATTGTGTATGCCCCAAGTGCGGTGAAAAAACAATGCATCGCGACGGTGTTCCATGCCAGGAGGAACGGTGTCCCGACTGCGGAGCCAAGCTGCTTAGAGAAGGTTCTCATCACCATCAACTGTTTCAACAAAAACAGGAAGAGAAACAGAAAAAGGAAAGTTCGGAATAGCACGCATCATCTAGATGATTCGCGTCCATGGGAAGCACATGATCACCGCGCTAATGGCTAAGACCCTTGTGGCATCAAACGACTTTATCTAACCAATGGTCGCAGCACATGTCCCAATGGTTGACCAAACTGCATCCGCGTTTCTGGCGAAAGCCCTTCCTCCCACTTCACGCAGTCCGGCCCGAACAGGACAATAACGGTCGAGCCACCCATGTTAAAACGCCCCATCTCTTCACCTCGTTCCAACTGGATGACATTATCGCCAGTGACATCGTAAGTTGTCACCTTGATCGCTTTACCTCCCGGCGGTGTAATTTCACCCGCCCAGATCGTTTCAATGGAGCCTACGAAAATAGCACCGACCAAGACTACGGCCATAAGACCAACCTCTGTCTGAAAAACGCAAACTACACGCTCATTTCGCGTAAATAGGTGTGGGATAGATTCGGTGTAGTCGGGCGATACGCTGAATAACCGCCCTGGAATATAAACTGTTTCCAGCAATCGACCGGACAAAGGCATATGCAGTCGATGATAGTCACCGGGGGAGAGATACATGGTGGACCAGCGGGGGCATTTGAACAGAAAATTACGGTTTCGCTATATCCGAGTGGCTCAGAGCCATAAAATATTGTGCATAAATCACCTAGCCTGGTGGATTTGGTCACATTTAAGGAAAATTTCTTAAATCAACTATGAATAGTAATTTGGCTCTCCTATTCTGAGCTTCACATAATTACAGCGTTTTCAGGAAGTCGATTAGTGAGTCAGGCGCACTATAACGCCGGAATTTTTCCTTAGGTTCTTGAAGCATAGCCAGAGCGCGTTCTTTCATAGTCAGATCAGCTTTGACGTAGCGGTGGGTAGTGACTGGACTCTCATGCCCTAACCAAAGCGCAATTAGAATACCAGCTGACTCCGCAACTGGAAGATATCCGGATTGTCGCTCACACCCTCGCGCTCACTCTCCATGCGAATATAATTGGCCATGAAGCGGATGCGGGGATTGATGTACCAGTTCAGCCCAAGCGTGGTGCTGTTCGCCTTACCTCCCAATATATCATGGTCATTGAGGTCAATCGTGCTATAGCGTAAAGCCAGCTCCCAGGCGCCCCATTCACCACGGGGTATGATTCGATCGATAGCACCGTCAGATACGCTGTAAGGCCGCGACTCCCCAGTCAGCAACCAGCTACCGAAAATGTACCAGCCGTCAAAGTTCAATTCTGGCAATCCGCTGTCCCGCTGCACATCGGCCTGGATATACTCCCCCTGGAGTGAGAACGGACCTTCCACTAGAGCAGCTTCGAGTCCCATGGTGAGGGTATTATCGACAGCGTCGATATTACCGGTATTGACCAGGAACACCGACGTGAGATGGGACTCGGGGCCGGTACGATAACGCACCTTGCCGCTGGAGCCCGGTTCCCTGCGTTCCCCTGCCGCTCCTAGGTGAAGACTGCGCCTGTCTCCGTGTAGTAAGGCCCATGTCCCTCGGGCCGCAATCCCCCAGCCCTCTTTGCCCTCATCATCGGGAACATCCCCCACCGCTTCGGCAAATAGACCGGCGCTTAGGCTCCAGGACTTACTATGCTCGTCGATCCCTAATCCTAGAGCTCGCCCAGGGGAAAACGTGTCAACTGGCATGGCCCGCTCCATGAAGGTGATTTGCTTACTGCTGGTTTGTTCTTCTAGGGAAAAGGGTTCCTTGAATTGACCCAGGGTGACGGCATGCAGGTGCTGGAATCCGCGGTAACTTAGGTATACGTCCTTGACGCTCAAGTCATTTTCAGCAAAGTCGTATTGTGCCTTGAATTTCCAGTCTTCGGCCAATGAACCCTTGAGAGAAACCCGCGCCGTACGCAGTTCGGTGCCACTGCCCATGGGCTCAAGATCATCCTGGTAGCTCACTGCATCGATAAACAACCGTCCACCAAGCTCTAGCTCGTATCCCCGCTTGCGATCCTTCCAAATCAGTCCTCCGGACTTTCCGAATTCGGCCTTTGCATGAGGCTTGTGAAGATCAGCTGGGACCGTCGCTGCCGGTTCCGAAGCGGCACCATCTTCAGCGGCCTGCTGCTGCGCCTTGCTGTGCCCACTTCCCTGGATCGCCTCGTCGCGCAGGCGCTGGTACTGTTCTTGTGTGATAGTGCCGTTGTCCCGCAAAACCTTTAGCAGTCCCGGTAGTTCTGACGCATGCGTGACACCCGCTAGGGACCAAGTGACTGTAGTTGCCAAACCTAGTCTCAAGCATCGAGTATTCAATTTCGTCTTCATTAAACCCTCATGTTCTCCTGTATTGGGGAATCTTCTGCGGACTCCGCTTGTTGCGGTATGTTGATCAACACAGGAGTAGCCGTGCCACTAGCCGGACAGTGCCTTTCTTAGCGTTGTATTTTTCAATATTCAAGTGTGCGACAGGCAACCCATGTAAGTCCTGCACCCGTTCTACTAACTTGGCATGGTCTTTCAGATCGAATGTGGAGACTTGGTCGAGAGTCACATCTACCTGCACGGTGGGCTTGAATAACCAATTCGAATCCAACACCCAGGGACTGACGAGAACCACCAGATTGCACAGGGCGAGCAGGTGGTAATCATGCATCGAAATGCCGTTGACCAGCCCTAAAGTGATGGCCCCAAGGATGTAGCCCACCTCAACCTTGGCGATACTGACGCTGCGTAGGGTGATGATGGAGAGCAGTGCGAACAGGGCGAAGCCGGCGGCTAGATTGAACTCCGTTAGTGTCATGGTAATCACGATGGTGAACAGGAACAGGTTTAGCAATCCCATAGTAATCGCCATTTCACGGTCGCCGTAGCGACGGTAGTAGATTACATAGCCCAGTATATAGATGGCTATCGAGTTAATGGCCAGGTCGCGCAGAAAATCAATATAATCAATCGTCATCTTTCTCTCCGTTGTGCGTACCAGCGATGTTGAAAGCAAAAATATCTAAAGTGGCGGTGCGCAGGACCATCAAGGCTTTAACGGTAAGCCTAGTGTGGCCAAAGGTAACAATAGGTAATGACCTGGCGACTCCTTAGCGCGGTTGCCGTCATCACTGACCAGCAACAGGTAATCGCGTCCATTGTGGCGGACCGGTGTGATTCCCTCGGTATTGCGCAGGTCGAGTCCTGGGATTTGGATCGGACGGGCCGGATCGAATCCGTGCCCGCTCCAGGTCCAAAGTCGAAAGGATTTACCGGAGGTGCCCCGCTTCTTGGCGCGCTGAGTGACCAACAGGTAGCTCTCGAGCTTTGGTACATAGCTGATGGCGCGAATTCCACCTTTATCCAGATCCAGCAGTATCGGCTCGGGTGCGAATTCTGGGTCGTCACCATCGAGAAATAAACCCACCGGGTTCTCCAAGATCAAGATCAGCGATTTACCGTAAAGAATCGGCGATCGCAGGCCAATAAACAACCGTCCCTTTTCCCGCTCCCAGCATAATCCCTCGATATTTAAGCCCTTTCTCCCCTTGGGATGCTCTGAGCGAGCGGCAGCTTCTAATTCTGGATAAGCCGAAAGCATCGCCTTGCGCAATTTGTCGAAGACCGCGTAATCGCGGATACGTCCATCCTCGATGCGTAGACGTGCGAGCCTTTCCCGAGATTTCCGACGGTTGCCGGACTCAGTGCGGGAATGGGAGGTAATCGCATACAGGTAACCGTCGTCACTGGCGGCCAGTCCCTCCAGATCTTCCAGACCCCGTGGCGGCTCTGGTTCGCCCAAGATCCAAAATGGCAGGTCCTTGGGGTCCAGGGTAGGACGCTGAAATTCAATTTTACCCTCTGCGGCGAGTTGCATCAGTACGAAGGGGTCATTGGACTCATCCTGTACCAGCAACAGACTCCCATCGATTAGTTGACGAACGGCAGAGGGTTCATAGATCCCTGGAGAGCCCGCCTTTGAGATCAACGGTTGCCACTCGATTTCCTTGGTATCCGCCGGGACACCATCACAGAGTCCCATGAACAGGAAAACGCAATAGAACCTAAGATGTTGCCTGAAACGAGCTTCACTGAAAAGGTATGGGAACATTACGCATTTGTTCCTAAAAGCTTAGAAGTTTTTGACCGATATTTTGCAAATACCCTGTCAAAGGTTCCAAGGATAGGTGAAATAACCGATACATTCGCCTAAAATCGAGTGTACCCCAAACCACGTGGCACGGCAAAACCATGGCAAACGCGGTGCAAAAACGTCGGGGAATTCGAAATCAGGGTGGGGTTACGGCGCAAATTGGGTAGTTCGCGCGCTCGATAAGGCCTCTGGGCGAATCCAACCCATAGACCCTTCTCGGCTTCACCTTCGTGAACCGATCAGGGCTGTGTTCTTAATAGATTTCGGCTTCGCAGGAAGGAGTGCAGGGCCAGGTCTTGCATTGTGCGCCCATAGTTCAATGACTGCTTACCGCTGGACACCGGGCGTTCTTAATAGTTAGGCTGAACGCCTCCAATGGGCACTCTTGAGCCTTTCGTCTACCCGGTGAAGATACACTGATAGCTCAGGATCACGTTTTGCACTCTTTATGGCTGCAGTCTATCTTCACATCATTCCCGTAGGCAGACCAAGACGCCGGAAAATCACTCAACTGGGCTTATGGACTTAAAACTTTTATGTCGTCAGCCAGCTTAGCCCAATGGGCTTTTAGCCCCGTCTTGTGGATGTCATTCATCGGTGACTGCTCCAGATACTCAGGCCAATGCGCTCGTGCCTTTTCTATAACATCCTCAAGATGAGGCTGAATTGCCCGCCATGGCGCACCTATGGAACCTGCCCAGCTCTCAAAGTGACTCAAATTCATTGCATACCAGTCTTTGTTTCCCGCAAGGTTAAGGGAGATCTGTGATTCACCTGGTATAAAGGCCTGGGTGTAAACAATATCGTAAGCTGGAGCCAGCTCAGCAGTGGTTTGGTCAGGATAAATCAAACTCCAGTTCTTCAAATGGGCATCGCCATTACCGAGCAGGATATTGATCAATAAACGTCGCGCCATCTGCTGGACGTTTGCTAAACCATGGCCGGTAAATTCGTATACGATCTTTCCGACCTGTTCAAAATTTGTAGTGCCATATTTTTCATGCGCATATTTGAATAACACCTGCGCAAAATCTTCGGCCTGGATGCGATTACGGTGCTCATCTCTGTCATAACGACGAATTGCGTAGGCGTACGCTTCAGGCGGCAGATTGATGGGAGGAAGATCCTCCAGCTGATCAAGCTTGATTAACTTTATCTCTGGAATATCTACCCCCGCCAATTCAGCTAACTTCATTACTGTGTATTCATTAGCAGGGACATCTTTATGGCGTGTTGATGGCGTTTTGACAATCCATTCACCTAACTTATCGGGTTGCGACACGTTGAAACGACCATCCGCCTCATGCATTGAAAACTTCATCTGTATACCCGCCAATGAGAAATGAGGTCTGCCATCGAAAACCATCCTTGGCACCGGCTCAATTGTCGTTCTGTGATTTAAAACATTCTCTGGAATTTGATCAGGTTCAACTGGCTCCGCAATCAATGCTCCAGGTAGATCGGCAGCGAGTTGTGCAAATAATGGAAACTCATTTTCCGGGTGCACCTTAAGCATCTGCGCAAACCATTCTCTAAGTGCGCCTTCTGGTAACAGATTGGACAACACAGGGTGGAGCCGTTGCTGACGTACCCAGGGAGCGCTGAATAAAGTCTTGCTGGCAGGGTGATCAGCTATTCCCGATAAGGTGAAGGTGGGTCTATCAGGATTTGTTATATACTCCTGGTCAAATACCAGAATGTTTTTACCTCCCTGGTAGCCTGCCAGATAGCCAACAGTGACATCATGCAAGCTGAGCTTGAGAACTTCGACAGTCTCTGAGGCCATCATTTATTACTCAACACATCCGACCAAGGGTCTTCGCTGGTCTCCACATGCTTGGATTCTGCACTTTTGCCTGCACCTTCCTCTGCCAGGATGGCCTTCACCGCCCGCAGCTTATCTTTTGGAATCAACATCAATTCTGCTTCAAGCCCCTCGGCGACTAGCTCCAATGTCTCCAGGCGCGAATTCCCCCCTGCCTCAACACGCTGGTACTGCTGCTGGTTCATACCAATGCGCAGCTTCATATCCTTCTGCTGAAGACCTAGCTGGAGGCGGCGTGCCTTGATTTGGGGTGTTAACTTCATAAGCCGGCTAATTATACAATGTATATGTTGTATATAACAATACAAACAACATATACATTGTTCAAGGAGTAATTACAATATATAAGATGTATTTGGGGGGGTAATTAGGTATTTTTTGCCTAGATTACAACTAATACGTTGTTTTACCAGCCCACAATTTCAAAAATTCTGCGTCTCAAGAAAAACGGCTCTTAACTGAGACTCCGGAAAGTCGGGGTAAAATCAGCTAATAAATCATACTTAGCAATTAACCTACTCACTTCCTGGGTCTGCAGTTTGAACACTAAGACTTTGAATCCACCGTTTTCGGTCAGACATTTTCTCGTGTACTGACAGAAATAACTGCTTACTCTGACCAAGCAATACCAGCACATCACTAACGAACCAAGGTGTAACAAAAAGCCATGCATTCCAAGCTCGCTCACCTCTTTGTTTGTTAAGCACGGAGAGGCCTGGCGGCGCTTCGTATACTGGGTATCGCTCACCACGAATGGTTTTCCATTCAGGAACTCCATATTCATCCCTTAATTGATAGTCCTCCAATGTAACCGTACTCTCACGGCCGTTGGAGTCATTGCCATACAGCGTTATCTGAAGCACATCGCCAGCACGATCAGAAGGCTCAACACATGTGGCCATTATTTCAATGGTCGTGATAAATTCAAAAGCTGGATCATCACTTCTCGAGAATAGAGGGCGGCTCTGGTGCAAATCTGGATTGACCGAAGCGACCGACCGGACCTCATAATCAACCACTTTGGCTTCGATGAAAGCGTACTCTTCCTTCGGTTTACCACGTTTCCTTTTAGAGGACATATCACCCTCCAGCATTAGAATTGGCGCTTAGCCAACAGCCAAGCGATACAATTCTAAACTTGCTCACCTGACTTCAATAAAATGTGCGATCTTGACCATTGCTAGCGTATCCATCTCACAATAAGCCTTCAGTCGCTCGATCAAATAGGCCTTTCTTGTTGGCTCTGTTACAGAGTTAATCATTTCCAGATACGCCATCTGCGCCATACTGCCATCGCGCACCTCATCCAGAGCTTTATAGTCTAGTTCAGGAGCAACAGTCGGCAGTACGGACTTAACTGACCAGGAACCCTTCATCTCAGGGTGGTAGTAATGCTGTCTAACAATGGGCAACAGATCCACCAAACGCTCAATGATTCGCCCTAAGGCATCAGCCAGATCTGGATACATATCAGCCAGCTCTTTCAGGCGAGATTTTTCAAATGAACTATAGACCAGTACCGGACCTGTCACACCCAAAGCGTGAATAAGCGTCTCCGCAAATTCACGCATGGGTGGGTTGCTATCAGTAGCCAGGTAATCGCAATGCCCTATCTGACCTGTTGAGTGCTCGACATGACATGACCACTGAAACGGAAGTTGCTGGAAAGGCCTCGTCCCTTTCCAGATGGGTATGGCGAATTGGATTGACTCAAAATCGATATAATAACGAGGATAGCCCAACGCCTGGATCATTGCTGTTGCTTCTGGCTTAAGTTCAGGCATGCCACTGACGGTCACGCGCCTGACCCATTCATGATTATTGTTTTTCAAACGGTCAGCCGGAATATCGCGAATATCCTCTATACCTTCATATTTCAGTTCATGTGGCACCATCCCCGCACGTGGCAGGACTCGAACAGGGTAGGATGATTCATCACGGGTACAATAATCAAAATAGCCGCATTCATAAGGGTTATGGCACTGCTTACCAACATTGGTCTCAGGGCATGCACCTTTCAGCATAGTGGCCAGCTCATTGCTCCAGTTAGCCACGTCACCCATTATCTCTCGCACCTGATCGGTAATATCGTGGCGGACAAACAAACCGTCGTAGCCATCGTTACCCTGATAGACAAACCCAGAATCGATACACATAAGTTCGATTGAACTTAACGTATATCCACACTGTTCAATCACCCACGCCTGGATGGCGCAGTCCATTACATAGTGCGACTTTACTGAGGTCGACGATTTGACCTCGATCAAACGTATCCCTGATTCATCTCTCTCCAGGATATCCGCCCGCACCAGCACATCGTTATGCAAAAATGTTGCTTCAAACCAAGGGACAGATGAATTGTTTTAAATAGTGCTTGGTCAAGTCGACTGCAACTTCTACATCGGGCATGGCATTTATCAAAACTCCATTCGCGAAAAACGTTCTCGCCAACTTACCCACTTCAATTCCACGCTTGACCAGCATCTCATTACCACCATCAACGTCAACCTCTGGGTGATTGATGGTCAAGTAAAGGGACTTATAACAATTAATACCCTGTAGGATCTGAGATTTATTCAGCACAATTATATGTTTCTTAATTCATATTAAAGTTGTTAAGTTCTTTTGCACTTATCTTCTCACCAACCAAATTATATTTATGCTTTTTATATTAGCTCCATTATTCGTTGGCAGCACAACATCTTGAATCAAATATTCACTCATGCTTAAATATGAATTGCGAGAAAGGGAACTAAGCTACCGAAAAAGCCCGCCACTGAGCAATCAGGAGCGGGCTTTGCTTTTGCTGACTGCTGCCTTACTTCGGCAAAATAAAATATCGATCCATCATAACCACCAGCCCTTTCTCGAACATGATTTCATAGATATCTTTTTCGTACTTACCACCAAAGTAGTCTTTACACAGTTCAAACCACTCCGGCCTTCTTAATATGATTTCATCGTCTTCAAGCTCCATGCCTTCAAACAGTCTGAGATAACCGCCATCACTTTCCACGGCATAAAAAATCAGGTCCTGCATGAAGTTGATATCGTCTTCCATCTCAGGCCACGGCTTTCGGATTACTTCAAGATATGGCATTTGATTGTGATGATCACGCAATCCATACAGAGTGTCTCGATCAATAATGTCTGTCATCACTTTTCGTTCAGGCTTTTCAAACCATCGTCTAAACAAGCTTTTCATCTGCCAACCTCACGAGTGCTTTTTCCATGATCACCTGGCCCAGCTTTTCACCGTACTTTTCCTGAAAATAGATCTGCACCATCTTCCACCAATCTGGCAATTTCAGGGTGATGCAATCATCAGTAACTTTTAAGTTTTCAAAAAGTGTCACTTTCCCTTCAGCCTGACTGGCCTGGTCCGAAATGATCACCCGCATCCATGCCATATCGTCATTCATCTTTGGCCATGGTATACGGATCTCTCCTCGGTATTCCTCAATATTTTCCTGCCACAGTGCCTGTAACTCTTCACGTGTAAGTATCATTCTTTCTCTCCTAAACTCTGTTAGTAATAGATCTGCTCAAGGCTGGCGCTTAGTCTCTCCTGCAGGATGGGTAACAGGGCTTTGCCTGTTTCCTCTTCCAGGACCTCGATGTTTTGGTTGATCCAGGACTTCACCACCTCGCGGTTGTCCGGTTCGTTACCATTTCCTAAAATGGAGACCAGCTGGATGCCGTCCGGAATCTGCATTGAAAAGATCAGCGCCTCGGTCAAGCGATCGACCATCTGGTTACATCTTCCCTTATTCATCACCAGCTTCCTCCTGTTTGTTACCACCTAGCTCACGTCGCAACAGTCGATCAAAAGCTGATCCGTCTTGGCGAGTTAGGTTGGGTACGTAACGCGAATAGACTCGGAACAACATCTCGGTGGTGGTGTGCCCCATCTGCCGGGCGATCCATTCCGGACTTTCGCCAGCGGCCAACCACAACGTCGCAGCGGTGTGACGGGTTTGATAAGGACGTCGCTTTTTCAGATCCAGATAACGAAGTAGGGGATACCACACCCGTTTGGTGATGTTGTTGTGGATCAGGTTGTGACCATGCTTGGTTATGAAGACAAACTCGGACTCACCTGTACTCTCTTTCTGTTTCTTTAATGCTTTGAACACAGGCTCTGACATTGATATTTCTCGCACAGAACCATCATTCTTGGTTGGCACCATTTTGCCTTTGACCAAGGCCTCCCTGATCAGGATTTGCCTATTATCTAAATCCACATACTTCCACTTCAGTCCATCAACCTCAGAGGTTCGCATGCCTGTGAAGAAACGAACGGTGTAGTAGGGGCGGTAATCCTCCCTCACGTTATCAATGATGAGCATCACCTCATCCAGGGTGAAGGGTTCCACATCGGTACGCGGCACCTTAAGGGATTTTATTCCCCGGTAAGCCGGGCTAAACTCATAGCGGTCAGCTGCTTCATTAAGGATCATGCGCAAAGGTGTCATGATGTGGTTTACACGAGAAGCCGACAGACTCTCATTACCCTTTCTGCCCGAAACTTTGGCGAGGGACGCGCGAAAGGTGAGAATATCTGCCTTGGTGATGTGGCTGACCTCTTTATCCCCAAAGGCCGGCTTTAGATGCTTTTTGAAGGTGTGTGACACCGCATCGTAATGTGACTCCCGCCACTGGATCTTCATCTCAGCCAGCCAGACATCAGCAAACGTTGAGAAGAGTGGGGTATCTGCCAGCGCCATCTCCTTGCGCCGCTTCATCTCCCGGAACTGCTGCGTCCGTGGGCTATCCGGGAAATACTTGCCGTAATCGAACTGGCCCAGGGTAATCTCCGCCTCAATTCGATCCAGCACCTGCTTCATCTTTTTTCGATTGGCAGGGGTATCGTCAAGAGTAGTTTGCTCACGACAACGTTTGCCCTGAAAACGAAAATCAAAGAACAGCTTCTTGTTCTCCGGCCTAACACTAACGCTACCCATGGCAAGCACCTCCACCCGCCATAGGGATTGCAAAACCAGCCTCTTTAACTGATTTCATCATGTCCGTCTCAATGGCCTCCCATATATATAGAATCTTCCGGCCGCCGAAAGGGCGGAAGTAGTGCTTACCTTCCAGCAATACCGAATCCTTCAAACGCTCCCTGATAGTTCTGGAGTCGTACTTAATGCGCTCAGCGAGTTCTTCGGTTGTTAAATAAGTTTGATTCATAGCTTTATCCTCCACATGATTTCAGATAGGATTAACGAAAGCACATTTAAATGAATAAATGTCATCCTAAATGACATTTAAGCACGATAAATGTCATATGTAAATAGTTTTTGTCATCCTGAATGACTTTTATTTTCGCAAGAGGGCTAAAACGACATGATTCGGTGTCATTTGTCTCGCTTAATGGGTGAGCACAAGATGAA
Source organism: uncultured Chromatiaceae bacterium (assembly GCA_945787785.1). Taxonomy (GTDB): domain Bacteria; phylum Pseudomonadota; class Gammaproteobacteria; order Tenderiales; family Tenderiaceae; genus Tenderia. Next base: position 26,579 of record CALZIO010000014.1, on the reverse strand, counting down.
GGTGATAGATGTGGCACGAGAGACCGGGCTGCATCGCAACACGATCACTCTGTTATATAAGGAAACCGCTACGCGGGTGGACCTAGAAACCATAGAAAAGCTTTGCGCACTTTTTGATTGTGGTGTGGCTGATCTTTTCGAATATGTAAAAGAAAACCAATAGTGTTTGCGGCAAGAAGAAAAGCTATATGGACTTATTCCGCGCCCTTCTTCACGAACTAATGTCCACAAAGATACGCGTCAACGAAATGGAACTTCAATGAAAATAAGCCAAATATCGATCAAGAACTTTCGCCTTCTTGAAGATGTCCAGCTTTGCCTGGAGGATGGCGCGACCGTGGTTGTAGGGCGAAACAACAGCGGTAAAACGTCTCTGACTGAGCTCTTTCGACGTTTACTCGATGAGAAGACGCCGCGCTTCAGGCTTGCGGATTTTTCGCTGGGTGTACACGAACAGTTTTGGCATACTTTTGAAGCACACAGAAATAACGAAGACGAAGCGATCATACGAGAAAAGCTTCCGGCAATCATAACAACGCTCACTGTCGACTATGAGGGTGACACAAATCTTGGACCACTTGCCGAGTTTATCATTGACCTTGATGAACAATGTACATCAGCCCAAGTCAATATTCGCTATGCGCTTGCTCCAGGAAAGATTTCGCAGTTATTTGAAGGGTTAGACGAAGATCGTCATACCTTCTTTAAAGCATTAAAAGATAGGGTCCCTAAATACTTCGAAGCGACGATTGAATCGGAAGATCCCAACGATTCAACAAATCGCAAGGAGCTGGAACCCTCGAATTTACGGGCAGTTCTCCAGTTCGGATTTATCAATGCCCAGCGTGCCTTAGACGATGCATCAAACAAGGAGAAAGCGGTTCTTGGAAAAGTCTTTGAAAAGCTATTCACTGCCGCCGCGTCAGATACCGCAAGCACGGATGATCAGACAACAGCAGAATCATTAAAGTCAGCTGTCACCGAGATTGAGAGTCAAATTGATGCCGATTTCAATGCGCAGCTACAGAATCTTACCCCAACATTCGATCTTTTCGGGTACCCAGGGTTGACTGATCCGCGACTTCGGACCGAGACAGTCTTGAAAGTAGATCAGCTTCTTTCGAACCACACCACTGTAGGCTATCAGGGAGTAAATGGTATGAATCTCCCGGAATCATACAATGGCCTAGGTCCTCGCAATCTGATTTTTATTCTTCTCAAGCTCTTTGAATTCTTTAAGGAGTTTACAAACAAGCAACCGACGTCTGGTATTCACCTGATATTCATCGAAGAGCCTGAAGCACATCTACATCCGCAGATGCAGAATGTGTTTATTAGAAAGCTTGGGGAAATTCGCGATCTTTTTGTGGCTAGATACAACGACGGAAACCCATGGCCTGTCCAGTTTGTTGTTACGACGCATTCATCCCATATTGCCAATGAAGCATCGTTTGACTCCATGAGATATTTCCTCACACAACCGCGTGAGACGGGATCGGCTGTCATGAAGACTGAAGCTAAGGATCTTCGCACCGGCTTGAGTGACGAAGATGATGCTAACCGTGAGTTCCTTCACAAGTACATGACACTCACTCGATGTGATCTACTTTTTGCTGATCGAGCAATATTGATCGAGGGTGCCTCAGAGCGTCTTCTTCTACCTGAAATGATCAAGAAATCTGATGAGGGTAGACCCGAGAATGAATCTAGGCTGGGGAGTCAGTACCTTTCTACCATGGAAGTAGGTGGTGCCTATGCACACCGTTTTTTTAATCTGCTCGATTTTCTAAATCTTAGAACATTAGTAATTACAGATCTGGATACAGTTGACGGCAACAATAATAGAACGAAGTGTAAAGTCAGCCAGGGTACTCATACAAGTAATGCCTGTATCAACAGTTGGTACATAGCCGATGGACAGGCTAATCCCACTAAAGACGACCTTCTAGCTAAGACTGAAATAGATAAGATTAAGGCAAATCGGCGGCTTGCATACCAAATTCCTCATGCAGATGGTGAAGCATGCGGCCGCAGTTTTGAAGATGCGTTCATGCTTGCAAACCTAGAGAAATTCGAAATCACTGGAACCACGCCTGATGAAAGTGAAACGCAGGCATGGGAGCTTGCTAAAACAGTCGACAAAACAGATTTTGCTATTAAATATGCCATTATGGATTCCGGGTGGATAACTCCACTTTATATCGAAGAGGGTTTGCGCTGGCTTGCAGGATCGCCAAACGTTGAAGAGGAAGCTGCGGGAAAAAATGCAGCCTCAGACGAACATGTCGAATCCTGAGTCTGCACAAATTAGCCCGGCTGAAATCGCCGCGAAGAGAGCCCTCGAAGAGATGTTCGAGTGTATTAACGCAGGCCAGAATTTCAAACTGGAAGCTGGGGCTGGCGCAGGCAAAACATTCTCTCTCGTACAAGCGCTTAGACTTATCATCGATGAGCACGGACCTGCTCTTCAACGCAGTAACCAGCAGGTTGCCTGTATTACTTACACTAATGTAGCCACTGATGAGATTATTTCACGAACTGACGGGCATCCCGCTATTTATGCATCAACTATTCATGCCTTTTGCTGGGGTCTCATCAAGAGCTTTCAAGCAATGCTGAGGGAGAAAGTTGCAGACATTGATGCTTGGTCAGAAAAACTTGTTGAAGCTGGCGGGATAGGCACACGCAAGGTTAATTATGATCTAGGTTATAGAAGAATAAGAGATGATAATTTGTTTCTTCATCATGATGACGTCCTGACTTTAACGGTGGCAATGATGGAGCAACCTAAGTTCCGGCAGATTCTTACCAGTCGTTTTCCAATTCTCTTTATCGATGAGTATCAGGATACCAACGCGGATTTTGAGGATAGTATTATTGAACACTTTATTGGCCCAGGGGTGGGTCCACTGATTGGATTATTCGGTGACAGTTGGCAGAAAATATATCGTGATGGCAAGGGAGTTGTTGAACACGATAACCTGAGACAAATTGGTAAGCAGGCAAATTTTCGTTCTGTCCCGGATGTTGTTGATATTCTTAATGCCATACGGACAGATCTCCCCCAAGAGGTACACGATCCGGATGCGACCGGCTCAGTAATAGTATTTCATACAAATAATTGGGCAGGTGTTCGACGTGGTGGAGGCCATTGGGGCGGAGATCTACCTGCTGAAGATGCGCATGCCTATCTTGAAGGTCTTCGGGGCAGACTGGGTGAGGAAGGGTGGGATTTTTCGCCCGAAAACACAAAGATCTTGATGCTCACTCACAGTGTTTTGGCTGCAGAACAAAACTATGGTCAAATCCTCAATGCATTTCAATACAATGACTCAGTCATGAAGAAGGAAGACCCGCACATAGCGTTTCTTGTTGATACAGTTGAGCCCGCATGTGTGGCATTCCAAGAAGGTCGCTTTGGCGATATGTTTACTGCTATAGGATCGCGCTCGGTCAATATTAGAAGCCTTGATGATAAACAACTGTGGGCAAATAGTATGAGCACTTTGGTTGAGCTTCGTTTGAATGGAACAATAGGTGACGTACTAGATCACCTTAAAGCCACTCATCGGCCAAGACTTCCAGATGCAGTTCAAAGAACAGAAAGCGAATTAGAAAATTCGACGCCAGAGGAAATAGCTGCCTCTCTGACGCTCACACAGATCAACAAACTACATTCGATTCCCTATAGAGAGCTAATTTCTTTGGCTTTGTTTATAAACAACTATACCCCATTTTCTACAAAGCACGGTGTCAAAGGTGCAGAGTTTGACAATGTGTTAGTTGTGCTTGGAAGAGGATGGAATCACTACAACTGGAATCTGTTTCTTGAATGGTTCCCTGACCGGTATCCTGGCAATAAAGCTGAAGCCTACGTTCGTAACCGAAATCTATTTTACGTTTCATGTTCACGTGCAAAAAAACGCTTAGCGCTTCTATTCACCCAAGAACTATCAGCATCTGCATTGGCCACTCTATGCTCTTGGTTTGGAGAAGAGAATGTTAATCCGTACATGCCAGACTAGTTGATTATGCCCAAACCCAGAGAACACAAATCCGTCCAAGCCCGCATCCTCGAATACGCCGTGTCCATCGGTTGAACCTTCGTGCCCCGTGAGGAAGCAGAGCAACGGCACGGTTTTGATCTTGGGGCGAGGCCAAGGATAGGGTAAAAGACACCTCGTTATTCTTCGATGACCTGTTGGATAGCAAGGTGCGGCAACTCAACCCACTCTATGCCGAGGCCGAGGGCGCATTGCTGGGAAGTGGCTTGGCTCGGCGTGCCTCCCATGAGTAACAAATGGGCTTCCTGTTCCACCAACGGCCACCTAAACTTCAATTTTAAACTGTTGGAACTCGACAACGAACTCTGGGACTCCGTCATCGTCCACGTACTACTGCATTTTTTCATTCCCAACCATGGCAAATTATGGAAGAGCCTCATTCGGGCCACTTGGGCGATGTTGAAAAGATGGAAGTAGAATTATCAAGAAATGTATTATTGGGTGTTCGCACCCGACCTGTTGGCGCCCGACAAGTAACATTGAGGGAGTAACTTATCATCAGACCCTCATAACCTAGCTAATTTAGCTAAAGGCCATAATAAAAACACCGTTCGTGAGGCCTTTCTCTTACATGGCCACAGAATGGACACAATTTGGACACAGGCGGAAATTAGAAGGTTTGTGTCCAGCTAGGCTAAAGATCATTTTGGGGAAGATGGCGCGCCCTAGAGGATTCGAACCTCTGACCTCAGCCTCCGGAGGGCTGCGCTCTATCCAGCTGAGCTAAGGGCGCTTATAAAAAGCGGGTCGGCATTTTTGACTGTTGCCTGCAGTGCCCATTTCCTCGGTGACCTTTGCCTCCGGAGGGTGGCGCTCTATCCAGCTGAGCTACGGGCGCTTTATATTTCAAAGACTTATGAGGATGTTAGATTTTGAAACCGTCTTTAAATTTCTAATATTGATACTACTTATACTACACAAAACCCACCCCGTTTTTATGATACCTCTGCTTCCGGAGGGCGACGCTCTATCCAGCTGAGCTACGGGCGCAATCATGTTTGGGTGTGTTGATGTCGAGCCAAACGAGGATCGAAAGGATACCGTTAATCCTCCATTCCGTCTATGTGCAGCTGGGGTAACGCCATAAATTTGTGCCGCACCTCGTTCATCCAGCTATTGCTCCTGCAAACATCCGAGCCAACTTGATCACTCCAAAGCTATATGTACAACAGTACACTCGGTGAATTTTTATCTGCGCCCTTGATTTCGGGACGACAGCTAAACACGCGCCCTGCATCTGCACCCGATTCAATTAAAGCCTCTCTAACCTGCTCGCTTCGTTTACTGGCAAGTTCAAGCAGTTGTTTATTGCTGATGGCTTGTTTCGCCTGTTCTGCATCTGCGGCTTGCTCTGCTTCCTGTTCGCTCGTTTCTGGTTGCTGTGCAGCAAACAAGGCAAGGCGATCCTGCTCTGAGGCTAAACCGCATACATTCAATCCAATCTCAGGGCGCTCTTCCAACAACAGTTTAATCTTGGCGAAATAGTCACTGTATTCATCTTTAAGAACTGTCTGGCCTGGGTCAAACAAAACCGGATCCAGACTTACATTGCCGACGGCCTGGCCTGCTATGTGTGCAACCGCTAACGCTGCACCCCAAGGTTGCAATGCGAAAGCCAGATAGCCTGTGACGGCAACCGAGGTGGCCTTAACAAGCGCCTTGTTGATCACCTGATTGATATTAAAATTCGGATCATTGATATCACCCGTCACCGGTATATCCAGTTTAATATTGTCATGTTTGTCCCGCAGCATTCCCAAGGCGCTATCCAATGGCATGGTTAGACTGTCGGAAAAGTTTTTGGCCTTGGCCGGATCGCCCTCTTTGATGTGAAATTTATTCAGCTCAACATGGATTTTTGCATCAAGAAAGTCATCCACTACCGTCATTTTAATAGTAGAGTTCAGCCGACCGCCTTCGATGTAATAGCCGATTTGCTGATCGAGGTAGTGAGAAAAGGGTGGTAAATCCAGCGCCCTAATTTCACCGTCTGCTGACATATTAAGTTTTTCTGTAAATGGTTTGATTTTTGCGTTCAAACTAAGCTTTTCATGCTTGTTGATCGTTGCCAGCAAATCAATCAGGATATCCTGGTTAATATCCGTTGTATCAATGTTAGTGACGGTCATGCTGAAGGGTTTGATATCTGCTAACTGGGGGGGATCACTTTTCTGATCATCAAACACGATATGACTGTCATCGCTGATATGCAGGCGTGCAAGTTTGAATTGAAAGTCAGGCGTCTCACTCGTTTCAACCACTTGTTCTTCGGGTTTGGTTTCTGTGCTTGCGGCTCCTTGCTCTTCTTCTGGCGGTGACATGCTTTGCAATAATTCATCCAACAGATGAATTTCGCCATTTGGATCCACTATGATTTTTGCTATCAGGCCATTCAGGGTGATGTCATTGATGGCCAATGACTGTTGGCCATCAAAATCAAGTTCGGTCACCTTGATAGCAGCCAGCCTGGCCAGGCGGTCCTGCTCTTGTTTCTGCACCAGATCGAGTTGATCCAGTGAAATTGTTTTGATCTTGACGGTTTGGTTTTCAGCCAACGCAATATCGTTCAGATTTAGCTGTTGCAGCAACGCCAGGCTCATGCCGCTTTGTTCATCAAACAGGCTAAATTGCTTGAGTAACACGGCACCATTAACCCGTACGCCCAGATCCTGCTCACTCGTTGGCGTGACATAATCGACCTGGCCATCCCAGGCAAATTGCTTGGCCTGGATTTCGTATTGGCCCTGCTTAACATCAAGGTCAGATAAGGTCACTTTGGTATTGGACTCGAGCTGCGGCTGTTCTGCTTCCAGCCTGACTTTAAACTCTGTTGTCACGGCAAGATAACCCTGCAATTTTTCCACGTCCGCATCCTTGGCGAACTCTTTTGCCAGTGCCAGTGGCACCTGGTCGAGCGTGAGCGTGCCGTTGAATTGTGGGATTGAATTGAAGGCTTGTACCTGGCCTGACAGGTTGAGGGATGCCTGATCGAACTGCATCATTACCTGAATGTTTGAATCCTGTTGCGGCTGCCAACTTGCCAGCTTTGACAGTTGTAATTCATCGACACGAATATCGCTTTGCAGTTTGGGCATTACGAAGTGCACGTTAATACCGGCTAGCTTCAATTGATCGATACCTACGCCCCAAGGCTCGGCAGGCGCTTGCTGTGCTTCTTCTGCATCAGCCGGTGCCGGGGGAGGCGGCAATATTCCTGCGGCAATCCAGTCTCCGGCCTCAGTGTTTTGCAGGTTAAGCTCAAGATTATTAATTTCGAGCTGTTGCAATCTGATTCTCTGTTTTATCAGATCCAGCAAGGCGACATTGACGTAAAGCTTGCCCAGACTGGCGCGGCCCTGGCCATCACCACTGACCTTGACGCCAGATATACCAACTTCACCACTGAACAGATTGATATCGACATCCTCTATCTCAACCTGTTTTATGCCTTGTTCCTTTAACAGATGAACGGCGGCGTATCTGACACCAATGGGGAGTAATGCCAGCAAAGCCAGTACGATGATAAGAAGTGCCAGGTTCCATTTGAACCAGCGGCGACGATAAATCGGTTTGTGTGTGGATTGTGTTTGTTGTTCTTGTTCTGCCATTACATACCTCAATTAATTCATGAGGGCTTGCTCAGGATTGTGTCGTGCCCAGCATCCCTCTCAAGTTGGCCAGGTGGGCCTGACCGCGTTGTTGCCGCTCTTCCGGATCGACTTTTTGACCAATGCCGCGCCATTCAAGATCCTCTTCCGGCAGCTCTTCGAGAAAGCGGCTCATGTCCATCTCGACCAACTCACCGGCACGTTTACGGCGGGCACATAAACTTATGGTAAGGCTTCTTTGTGCCCGAGTAATCCCCACATACGCGAGGCGGCGTTCTTCTTCTATATTACCCTCTTCAACGCTGACACGGTGAGGTAGAATATCCTCCTCCATGCCTACCAGATAGACGTGAGGAAATTCCAGGCCCTTGGCGGCATGCAGGGTCATGAGCATGACGCAGTCGCCGGCCTCATCGTCGTCGTTACGGTCAAGCATGTCCATCAAGCTCAAGTGGTTGACTAAATCAGATAGGGTTTTATCTGCTTCGCTGTTTTCATGCAGCCGTTGCAGCCACAGCACCAGCTCCCAGACATTGGCCATGCGCTTTTCGGCCTGTTTCAGGTCACGGCTGCTATCGTTGAGCCAGGCTTCGTAATTGATATCACGGATGAGGTCTTTCACTGCGGCAATGGGGTCACCGCGTTGTGCCCGATCACCCATCTCGACCAGCCATTGGGTAAAGCGGCGTACGCGCTGCACGCGTTTTTCATTCAGGTGTTGCTCCAGACCCAATTCGAAGCTGGCCGTAAACAGACTTAATTGACGCTCGGTGGCATAATTGCCCAGTTTTTCCAAGGTTGTCGGACCGATCTCACGCCGCGGCGTGTTGACCACACGCAGGAAGGCGGCATCATCATCCGGGTTCACCAGCAGGCGCAGGTAGGCCATGATGTCTTTGACCTCGGCATAACTGAAAAACGAGGTGCCACCACTGAGGTAGTAGGGCACACGCTGCTCGCGCAGGGCGCGCTCAAACAGACGCGATTGATGATTACCGCGATAGAGGATGGCGTAATCACTAAAGCGGGTGCGATTTTTAAACTTATGGCTGATCAGTTCCGAAATCACCTGTTCGGCCTCGTGTTCTTCATTACGCAAGGTGATGACTTTAATCGGGTCACCGTAACCTAACTCACTCCACAGCTGTTTGTCATCAAATACATGGGAGTTGTTTTTGATCAAGGCGTTGGCGGCCTTTAAAATCCGGCCGGTTGAACGGTAGTTCTGTTCCAGCTTGATGACGATCAAATTGGGAAAATCCTGCTGCAGCAACAACATATTTTCCGGCTCGGCACCACGCCAGGCGTAGATCGACTGATCATCATCACCCACTACGGTGAGCGCGCCACGCACACCCGTGAGACACTTGATCAAGTGATACTGGCTTGAGTTGGTATCCTGGTATTCATCCACCAACAGATAGCGAATCTTATTTTGCCACTTGTCCAGCACCTCAGGTTGATCCTGAAACAGACGTGCCGGCAGCAGGATCAAGTCATCAAAATCGACTGCATTATAGGCCTTGAGGGCACGCTGATATTTTTCATATAGGGCTGCCGCGGCGTGCAGGGTGGCATCATCCCCGGCATCGGCCGGTGCCTCTTGCGGCATGATCAGAGCGCTTTTCCAACGCGAAATCTGGCGCTGCATCTGTTCGATGACGCCGCCATCATCACCGAAATCGCGGCGTAGCAACTCCTTGATCAGGGCAGCGCTGTCTTGGGCATCAAAAATGGAAAAGCCTGGCTTGAAACCGAGAGTGGTGAGCTCCTGGCGAATAATGTTCAGGCCCAGGGTATGGAAGGTGGATACCTGTAGCCCTTTGCTGTTTTTATCCTTGAGCAGTTCAGCAACACGCTGCTTCATTTCGCGTGCCGCCTTGTTGGTAAAGGTAACCGCGGCGATATGATGAGGCGCGATGCCGCACTCTTCGATCAAATAGGCAATTTTTTGGGTGATGACTCGGGTCTTGCCGCTGCCGGCCCCGGCCAGCACAAGGCATGGACCATCAAGGTGCCGTACCGCCTGACGCTGGCGGGGATTGAGTTGAGCCATGGGAAAACAACCTCAAAAACTGTCAGCACTCTATCAAGGTGGATAAAGCACCAGGCGGATGATTCTTATTTGATGGCTTGCGCCAATGGTCTGAATTGTAGCCCATAAAACATTTCAAGGTAACGGCGGGATTCGTCGCGTTCCAGGTTAGTGACGTATTTCCAGAATCCGTAGATGCGTGACAAGGTCATCATACGCTCAGCGTACAATTCCCAGGTATATCTGGACTTGACCCGCTCGATGCCCCCTGTGGATATTTGCAGCCATTTGTCGGGATCTTGCTGGCAACTTTCAAAAAAATCGGCGATTACGTCAGCAGACTCTTCACCATGGTTGGGATCAATATGGTATCCAGAGACCCCTTCTTTGATGATTTCCAAAGGCCCACCGTAGCGGGTGGCAAAGGTTGGCAGGCCAGACACCATCGCCTCGATCACTGTCAGGCCGAATGCCTCGAACAACGCCGGCTGGGCAAAAGCCCCTTTGTGATCGGCGACGTAACGATATAACTCACCCGACATCTTTTTATCCAGGCGCACCCCGAGCCAACGCACCTGACCATCCAGGCCATACTGTTCAAATAGCTCATGCATTTTGGCTATCTGGTTGCGCTCTTCCTGATCATCGGATTTATTGGCATCAATATAACCCGCGATCACCAACAGGTTGGCCGCATCGCGTAACCGCTCGCTCTGACCATACCACTCCACTAGGCCCGTGATATTTTTAATGTGGTCGAGGCGGGCCATGGTGAACAGCATCGGCTTTTCCTTATCAACCAGCTCACCGCGGCTATTCTCATCGGGACCGGAAAAGATCAGTGACTCAATCTCTTCATGTAAACCGGTCAAACGCCGTTCAGATTCAGTGCAGGGAAAGTAGACCTCGGCATCGGCACCCGGTGACACAATATTAAACTTCGGGTCAAAAATATCGATACCATTCACCACGCGATATAGATCCGGCATAGTGAAGGCACAATAGTTTTCATACTGACCCAGGCTCTCACTGGTACCGGCTATCTCCTGGTAGGTACTGGTGATAATAAAATCTGCCGAATTCATAGCGATCAAGTCAGCAGTAAACTGGCTGGAGAAATGATACTGCGCTTCGTTGGCTTTCCAATACAGGTCAGAGTAAAGGTACTTGGTCTTTTCAAGCGCATGGGCAATGTTGCATTGGGTCACACCCAGGTTGTGCGACAGAATGGAGGCGACCAGGTTGCCATCGGAATAATTACCGACAATCAGATCAGGGCGACCACCAAGCTCAGCCATCAATTCTTTTGCCACATCCTCGGTGAACTGTTCCAGATAAGGCCAGATCTCAAAGCGTGAAATCCAATGAGGGACAACTTCACCGTATTCATACCGAAAAGGGACTCGCAGGATACGCGCGTTTTTTGTGCCAACGATCTGCTCAATTCGCTGATCACAGGTGGTGTCATGCGGCGCTTCAGGAATTAACCGGGTCACCACCATAATTTTGGGTTCAATTTCTAAACCCTGTTCATGTAGGCGTTTGCGCATTTCTTTTTCAAGCGCTCTGACCTGATCAAGGATATAGACCACCTGGCCACCGGTATCTGGCAAACCCAGAACATTGTCCTGTCCAAAAAAACCATGCGGTGACAGGATAGCAATACTGAATATCATGGGAATCCGGCTGAGAAACTTCTCTAAGGTACCGGGCTCTGGCGCCTCAAGGATATCGAGCAACATCTGCAATGTTTCACGCATGCGAGCAACATTCTGACCCCAACCAGGCTCAAAGCCGTGGCTTTGCATTGAGTAGCCGACCGTACTCCAACCTGCATCTTCACTCTGTTTTGCAAGATAGTCTTCGGCATCACGAATGCTACGCCTCAATTCTGCCACATTGGTAATGCGATCATTGATCATTAACTGCTGACCCTGATACTGATGCACACGCAGAAATTGCAACAGGCCTTGATCACCACGGCCAATCTCTTGAAACAACTGACTGGATAAACGCCGGTTTAAAAACTCTACGCCACGCCCGATGGAACGTGATTCACGTAACTTCGGAAACTCGCGGTTGAATGGACCGATATCAAACTCCAAGGTCCAGTCGGTCGCTGAGTCCTGCCCATTGGCAACTGATTCCTTGAACTTTAAATATTGGCTGGCAGAGATCGTTTCTATTTGCAGCTCATCGATATGAATACGCAAATATTTACGCCGTGCCACATGAGGACGCATCTGCAGATAAAGCCATGGGGCACTTAAGACAGCTTCCTGCGCGTTATAGATAAGTCTTGCCAGTTGATTTGATTCAATATCTGAATCGATGTTTTTCTCGGTGCAAAAATCTACCCAGGCATCCCATAATTCCGAACGCAACAAAAAAGGCTTATTCAGGCCCAGATAAAATCTAAACAATAGATAACTGGTTTCTTTATTTTGTTGTAATGCCTGCTCAAGCGCTTCCGTCATAGTTATCTCCTGACAGACCTGATGCTTTTACTGCACCATAGAAATCGTAGTATTCAATCCCTTGAAGGATACCCGCTGCATATTCTTTATCGGCAAAAAAGATTCGCTCTCTACCTCTGAGCTTATCAAGTTCAGGACTATGATTGGCGACAACAATACCCAGGGTTTCACCGCTTAACATGTCTTCATCGCTACCCGCATCGCCTGCAACCAGAATTCGTTCCGGCGGGAAACCCCAGCGACTGGCCAGATATCTTACCGCCAGGCCTTTCGATGCGCGTACTGGCAAGATATCAAGATACATACCATGCGAGTAAATAACGTTTACATGAAGATTATTTTTACGTAACTCTTTTCGAATTTCTGCAACAGGGGGGGCTATTTTCGGATCGTAGAAATAACTGATTTTATAAGTACGCTGCTCTTCTTTTGACTGCAGCTTTACCCCTTCAAAAGACATCATGACCATACGTGCCCTGTCCGGATCCCAGCGATGGTTTATGTGGCGTCCCCAGCTGGTATCTGCAATCAATCTGGTTGAACCATTATAATAAATCTCACTACCAACCGATGTAATAAAAAAATCAGGCATAGGTACATGCCATTCCTTCAGAGTTTTAATGGTGCTTTCAATATAGCGACCTGTTGCAATGCCATAGCCTATTCGCTTGGCACTACCTTCTTTCAACTTTTGCATCAATGTTTCAAGCGATTTAGCATCACCCACCAGGGTGTTATCAACATCACATACCAACACTCTGTCTGAGAGTGGCAAACGAGTAGTTCGCCTCTTGGCAATGGTTCGTTTGGTGGATGATTTTTTCAACACCTTCTTAACTGTCTTGAGATAAGTTTTTACATGTCCTGCCCATGAGAAATAACGGTACGCACCTTTCGCACCTGATTTTGATCGCTTGATCCAGGCAACACGATCTTCCAATACATTTAATAAAGCCCGTTGGGTTTCATCAATATCGAGTGGGTTAATTAAAATTCCATTTTTACAACGACCGACAATATCTTTAGGCCCACCGTCTTCAGTTGCTACAACCGGCAAACCACTCGCAGCCGCTTCAATCAAGGTTAGACCAAACGGTTCGGTTAACGCAGGATTGATAAATACACCTTTGCTTTTTGCCGCCAGCCTGTAAATCAATGGCACGTCATCAGCTTGATGATGTTTAGGGTAGGCGGCTTTGCCATACAAATTATATTTATCAAACAGATATAACAGCTCTGATAAGACTTCCTGCGGCCCCTTTTCCATTGCCTTAATGTCGTCACGATTACCAGCAATCACGACAAGATTTGAGATCTCTTGCAGCCTATCTGATTGCCCATAGGCATGAATTAAACTAGCGATATTTTTGCGATGATCGGGTCGTGACATCGCCAGTATCATCGGCTTACGTGGCTGAATAAGAAAGCGGTCCAATTCTTCAAAGATAGGAGGGCTGAACCAGCTCGACTTGGGCGGATAAAAACGATCCAGATCCACGCCAGGAGGAATGACAACCATTCGATCAGGATTATAGTTATCGTAATAACTGTATTGATCATTTACTTCTTGATTTGTTGAAGCGACCACAAATGCAGCATTATCCAGCGCAGTCTCTTCAGCATCTATCCGTGTAGTAATTCTATAGTCATGTTCTATCGACTCCTGCTTCATTCCTTTATCAAGCAAGCGTCTTAATTTATCCCGGCCTAGTGAATGACCTGTATGAGCTAAAGGGACTTCAAGAAGGCTGGCGATCTTTGCCCCTGCGTAGCCCGCATCTGCATAATGACTATGCACCAGATCCGGTACCCGGTTTATTTTACGAATGTGTTTTAATGCCTGATCTACAAAACTATCAAGATAGGGCCACAGAACTTCTTTCCTTAAATATCGCTTCGGCCCAAATGGCAGTCTTATAATTTTTGCCCCAGGTGAAATATCTTCTTCAGGCTCCGCATAATCCTGACTCACCTTGCTGTCGAATACCTGCCGGGTAAGCAAGTCGACACGATCAACCTCAGGATGCTCTGCCAATGCCCTGGCTAATTCAACAACATACTTTATTTGTCCGCCGGTATCTGCATCACGTCCCAGCTCCATATCAGTACTACGCACGAGTCCGTGCAAGCTAATTAACTGAATGTATAGGCCCCCGTCAATCATTTATTCTTTAAACCACTTCTCCAGAGTCTGTTGATAAATTGATTGATCATGAATAGTAGCGCCTCTCACCATGCAGACTTGTGCTGCAAATTCTACCGCCCTTTGAAGAATCGTTTGCAGCGGCCAATTCTGAACAATGCCATATAAGGTTACTGAACTAAATGCATCACCTGCACCTACAGTATCTACGATATGATCCACCTTTGCTGGCTGGCATTCCAGAATTTGATCTTCAGTTGCTATAAAGGCGCCTTCGGCACCTTTCGTTACGATAATCCAACTGAGTGAATATTGATTAATTAACACTTTTGCAGCCACCGCCAAATCATCCTGCTTAGTTACCAGCCGAATCTCATCATCATTTAATTTTACCCAATTGGTATTTTTAATGGCGTCAGCGATTGTCGACTCATTCCACCAAGGAGTTCGCAGGTTAATGTCAACAAACGTGGGGATATTCAGCTTACGAATTGCAGATAGAGTATTTTTTGAAACATCATGTCGATTAATTAACGTTCCAAAATAGAGTAGTGAAGAGGAATGTTTTTTGACAATCTCGAGTGATTTTTCCTGCTCGATAAAATCATAAGCTTGCTTTGGTAAAATGGTGAAGCTTGGCTGACCATCTTTAAGCTCTATGGTAACTGTACCCGTATTGTGTTGAGAGTCTTGCTGCAGACCGGAAACGTCCATGCCCCAATCAAGCATTTTTTGCCTGACGTCTTGGCCTTTGTCATCAGCACCAATACGACTGATGAACAATGGATCGAG
The DNA here is from genome assembly GCA_945787785.1 of uncultured Chromatiaceae bacterium. Lineage (GTDB taxonomy): Bacteria > Pseudomonadota > Gammaproteobacteria > Tenderiales > Tenderiaceae > Tenderia. The sequence continues at coordinate 11,460 of CALZIO010000014.1, read as the reverse complement.
ACCAAACCCTTTAAGATGCCATGCAACATTGAATGGCGCACCACCAAGTACAGATGAACCATCCGGAAAGGTATCAAACAATACCTCTCCAAAAATGACTGGGCGATGAACTCGCCCATTATTTGACCTTTGCTTGTCCTTCACCTTCGCTTGCCCCCTTTGGGCCTGGTTATTGGACGTCCATTACTTCCTTATTACTTCAAGACGGGATTATTTTTATATAGTCAAACTAATTATTTTAAAGCGATAGACTTGGCGGGCGTACTCCACCCAGATATTCTGTAATAGTTACTGTATCAACTTTGTTCTTGTCGACAAGTTTAAACATTTCGCAGCGCTCGCAAGCAATCATTTTTGGCTGACTACCTGCCGCCGCCTTACCTACTGGGCGATCACGCAAATTCACACAATTACTGATACTCATATAAGCTTTTTGTGGCTGGCAATAAAAAATTCTATTTTTATCCATATTTCTATTCCTTCAACAAGATCTGTTGTTGTTCAAACACTACTAATAATCACTCAATTTCACTATCGCGCAACCAGATTAGTCCTGCCAAAATTGCTAATGATGTGAACTATAAAAATAAATTGAAATGTTTTGGATGAGACCGATCCAAAATTTTGTGTGATCCTAATACAGCTTTTACATTGAGAAGTGATTTTCACATTTTACTCAGTCAGACACGGATGCAGCGCCTTTGAGACCGCGCAATAGTACCATTTTTCGCCATATCCATCAAGCACTGCACGGCCTATTCAACGGTTACCGATTTGGCGAGATTACGTGGTTGATCTACATCTGTCCCTTTTAGCACAGCAACGTAATACGATAGCAATTGCAGTGGCACGGTATAGATAATGGGCGCGATAGAATCTTCAGTTGACGCAACCGTAATTACCCGAACATTTTCGTCAGCGTCCATTCCCGCCTGTTCATCAGCAAATACAATCAGTTCACCACCACGGGCACGCACTTCATGTAAATTCGATTTCAGTTTTTCCAATAGCTCATTATTGGGGGCAACTGCAATTACGGGCATTTCGGCATCGATCAAGGCCAACGGGCCATGCTTTAGCTCACCGGCGGGATAGGCCTCTGCATGAATATATGAAATCTCTTTAAGTTTTAACGCACCTTCCATGGCAACCGGATACTGTGCGCCACGGCCAAGGAATAGGGCATTGTGCTTGTTGGCGAAGAACTCAGCCAACTCTTCTATTTCATCGTTTAATTCCAGAACATCTTCGATTCTCCGAGGCAGGCTTTTCAGTTGTTCTACTAAGCTTATCTCGGTTTGTGCAGCCATACCGTTGCGCCTGCCTAAGACGATAACTAACAGCATCAAAGCAACAAGCTGCGTGGTAAATGCCTTGGTTGAAGCAACACCAATTTCCGGCCCAGCACGTGTCATCAGTGCCAGGTCACATTCTCGTACGATGGTACTTTCAGGCACATTGCAGATTGCCAGAGAATGACCAAAACCAAGCTTCTTCGCTTCATGCAAGGCAGCTAGCGTATCAGCCGTTTCGCCTGATTGAGAGATGGCTATAACTAAGGAATTACGCCTGGCGATGGGATGGCGATATCGGAATTCACTAGCCACCTCGACGGAGCAAGGCACACCGGCAATCGATTCCAGCCAATACTTTGCCACTGAACCTGCATGAAAGCTGGTGCCACATGCGATAATGTGAACACCCTTAACACCATCCAGAATTTCTTTGGCGTCAAGACCGAAAGACTCTTCCAGAACATTGTCACCGCTGATCCTGCCTTCAATCGTTTCGGCAATTGCACGTGGTTGTTCAAAAATCTCTTTGAGCATGTAGTGGCGGTAACTACCACGCTCGGCTGCATCTGCACTTAGCTCAGAAACCTTCAGCGGCCTGTCAACGACTTCGCCCTGCTCATCATAAATGGTAAGACTTTCGCGGCTGATATCGGCAATGTCGCCATCTTCGAGAAATATAAAGCGTTGCGTAACCGGTAATAATGCCGCCACATCTGAGGCGATAAAGTGTTCTCCAATCCCAATGCCGATCACAAGGGGGCTGCCACGCCGGGCCGCGATAATGCGATCTGTTTCTTCATTACTGATCACACCTAAGGCATATGCGCCATCGAGATCATTTGTTGTTTGCTTGACTGCGTCGAGTAAATCTTTACCTTGCTGTTGATAGTCGTAAATCTGATGAACTATCACTTCGGTATCTGTTTCAGAGGTAAAGGCGTGACCACTCTCTAACTGCTTATTACGCAGCAACTCATGATTCTCGATAATGCCATTATGGACGACGGCAACCGATTTTCTACATATATGGGGGTGTGCATTCTTTTGGCTTGGCTTGCCATGGGTGGCCCAACGCGTATGTGCAATGCCGGTTCTGCCTGTGACCGGATCCTGTTCAATCGCATCACTAAGCTCAACAACTTTGCCCACGCGGCGAATTCGGTCAATGCTGCCTTGATCATCAATGATGGCGATGCCGGCAGAATCATAACCACGGTATTCCAACCGCCTTAAACCTTCCAGCAATATAGGTACTACGTCTCGCTCAGCAACTGCACCGATAATCCCGCACATACGATTACTCCATTAATCTTTATTCTTTATCGGCCGCTTCCAGCCACTTTTTGAGACCTGTTTTGTTCTACTTAGTGCCAGCTCACCTTCGCCCACGTCCTTGGTAATTGTAGACCCGGCAGCAATTGTCGATCCATTACCAATTTTTACCGGGGCAACCAGTTGGGTATCAGAACCGACAAATACATCGTCGCCAATCTCAGTTAAGTGCTTATTTGCACCATCATAATTACAGGTAATGGTTCCTGCGCCAATATTGACGTTACTACCAACGATAGAATCACCGACATAGCTCAAATGGTTCACTTTGGAGCCATTACCAATGGTAGCTTTTTTAATTTCAACAAAGTTTCCTATGTGAGTGTTTTCTGACAGCACTGTCTCAGGCCGTATTCTGGCAAAAGGCCCCACTTTGCTATCTTTACCAATCACTGCATTCTCGATAACACAGTTAGCTAATATTTTAACGCCTTGCTCAATTTTGCTATTGATGATTAGACAATTAGGACCTATTTCCACACCACTTTGAATGTCAATATCACCTTCAAGAATCACGTTGGTATCGATAATGACATCATGGCCACAATTCACATTGCCACGAATATCAATACGCGATGGATCACACAAAGTTACCCCGGCATCCATTAATATATTAGCCTGCTGAGATTGGTAAGCACGCTCAAGTTCTGCCAATTGACGTTTATTATTTACACCCAGCACTTCGTGTTCATCTAATGGCGATGTCGTACTGATACTTATCCCATCTGCAACAGCCATGGCAATGATATCGGTTAAATAATATTCACCTTGTGAATTATTATTGTCCAGCTGTTCCAACCACTTAGCCAGCATTTCTCGTGATGTTGCCAGTATTCCTGTATTCACTTCTTTGATTAAACGCTGTTCTTCTGAGGCATCTTTATGTTCTACGATGCGTGTCACCCTGCCCTCTTCATTGCGCACAATTCGGCCATAACCAGTGGCATCATCTAGACTGATTGTTAACAGGCCAAAACCACTTTGCCGTGTTAATTGAATCAAATTTTTCAATGTTTCTACCGAGGAAAGCGGCACATCTCCATACAACACTAAAACCTGGTGTTCTAAAGGTATATGTGGAATTGCCTGGGCTACGGCGTGGCCGGTACCTAATTGTTGCTCTTGTTTAACCCAATCAACTTTGCAATGGGAAAGAGTGGAGGGTACTGCATCACCACCGTGACCATAAACCACATGGATATCATCAGCACCTAATTGTTTGGCGCAATCGATCACATGCTCAACGAGTGGCTTATGTGCCAACTTGTGCAGTACTTTTGGCAAAGTAGAGCGCATACGTGTGCCTTGCCCGGCGGCCAGAATCACAACACTTAAACCCATAAATTTACCTATTTATCATTTTCCAGAACGAGAAAGGGGAAAGACCACATAGTCTCTCCCCTTTAATTTCAACACTTTGACATTAAACCAAGCTTAGCGTCCGGTTTTTTTACGCAGTTTTTGTATGGCCTGTAATTGGGCCAAGGCTTGTACCAACTCACGCTCAGCTTGTGCCAAGTCAATCTCACCTTTCTGATCACGCAAGGCTTGCTCTGCGCGTTCTTTTGCCTGCTTGGCAGCCGCTTCATCCAGGTCTTTTGCACGTATTGCCGTATCGGCCAGCACAGTAATGCAATGTGGTTGGACTTCAAGCATCCCACCCGAGATATAGTAGAAGTCCTCTTCACCATCTGTACGTTCGACGCGAACTTCACCTGGCTTTAGCTTAGTCAACAATGGCGCGTGACGGGGGAGAATACCTAGATCCCCCATTTCGCCCGATGCATGCACCATCTTGGCAGTACCCGAAAAAATTTCGGATTCAGCGCTGACGATGTCAACATGTACTGTCATAGTCATAATACCCTCCTAACCAGGGATTACTTCTCTTCCATCTTCTTGGCTTTTTCGAGTACTTCGTCGATGCCACCAACCATGTAGAACGCTTGTTCTGGTATATGATCGTATTCACCATCAACAATACCTTTGAAAGCAGTAATGGTATCTTTCAATGAAACGTATTTACCAGGCGAGCCAGTGAATACCTCAGCCACGAAGAAAGGTTGAGACAGGAAGCGCTGAATTTTACGAGCACGTTGTACCAACTGCTTGTCTTCTTCAGACAACTCATCCATACCAAGAATGGCAATGATATCTTTCAGTTCTTTATAACGCTGCAATGTACCCTGAACAGCACGAGCCACATTGTAGTGCTCTTCACCGATAACCAACGGATCCAGCTGACGAGAAGATGAATCCAGAGGATCGATGGCAGGGTAGATACCCAGCTCTGCGATAGAACGAGACAGAACAACAGTCGCATCCAAGTGAGCAAAAGTAGTAGCAGGTGATGGATCGGTCAAATCATCCGCAGGTACGTATACGGCCTGGATTGAAGTGATAGAACCAGTCTTGGTTGAAGTGATACGCTCTTGCAGTACACCCATCTCTTCAGCCAGAGTAGGCTGGTAACCTACCGCAGAAGGCATACGACCCAACAGTGCAGATACCTCGGTACCCGCCAAGGTGTAACGATAGATGTTATCAATGAACAACAGTACGTCACGGCCTTCGTCACGGAAATACTCAGCCATAGTCAGACCAGTCAGCGCAACACGTAGACGGTTACCCGGTGGCTCATTCATCTGGCCGTAAACCAACGATACTTTGTCGATAACGTTGGATTCAGTCATTTCGTGATAGAAGTCGTTACCCTCACGAGTACGCTCACCTACACCAGCGAATACTGAGTATCCGCTATGCTCGATGGCGATGTTACGAATCAGCTCCATCATGTTAACGGTCTTACCTACGCCGGCACCACCGAACAGACCAACCTTACCGCCCTTGGCAAACGGGCAAACCAGGTCGATTACCTTGATGCCTGTCTCCAGCAGGTCAGCAGACGCTGACAATTCTTCATAGCTAGGTGCTTTACGATGGATTTCCCACTTGGCTTCCTCGCCGATCGGACCTTTATCGTCAATCGGATTACCCAGTACGTCCATAATACGGCCGAGTGTCTGGGTGCCAACAGGTACGGAAATCGGATTTCCTGTGTTGCTAACGACAATGCCGCGCTTAACACCATCCGTGGTACCCATGGCGATTGTACGAACAATTCCATCACCCAGCTGCTGCTGAACTTCCAAGGTCAAACCAACTTCTTCGACCATCAAGGCATCATAGATTTTTGGCATCGAGTCAGTAGGGAACTCCACGTCCACAACCGCGCCGATGATTTGAACAACATTTCCTGAACTCATGATTCAGATCCTCTTTACAATTTAAATCTTTAAATTCCGCTACGCTGCACGCTATGAAACAGCGGCTGCACCACCGACAATCTCGGATATTTCCTGAGTAATCGCTGCCTGACGGGCCTTGTTGTATACCAACTGCAAATCGCCGATGAGGTCACCGGCATTATCAGATGCCGCCTTCATCGCGACCATCCGTGCAGCCTGTTCACAAGCAATGTTTTCAACGACACCCTGATACACCTGCGATTCAACATAGCGAACCAGCAAATCAGTCAAAACATCCTTGGCTTCTGGCTCGTAGAGGTAATCCCAATGATGCTTAAGCTCTTCGTCAACCTCATCTGCCTGAATCGGCAACAACTGATCGACACTTGGCTTCTGTGTCATAGTGTTTACAAACTCGTTGTAAACCACATCAATGCGATCCAACTCACCGCTATCAAACGCATCCAGCATGACCTTGACGCTGCCAATCAAATCATTGATTGAAGGCGCATCACCGAGATGACCAACTTGCGCACGAACGTTACCAAGACGCTTCAGAAAACCAATCCCTTTTTGCCCGATCAAGCACAAATCAACTTCGACGCCTTCATCACGCCACGCACGTATTGATTTGACAGTGGCTTTGAAAAGGTTAGTGTTCAAACCACCACAAAGGCCGCGATCACTGGAAACCACTATCAGCCCAACGCGCTTAATCGACTCCTTTTCTTGTAAATAAGGATGACGATATTCCGGGTGTGCCTGGGAAAGGTGGCCAATAACAGAACGAATTTTCTTAGCATAAGGACGTGATGCCTGCATACGCTGCTGCGCCTTACGCATTTTACTCGCCGCCACCATTTCCATGGCCCGCGTGATCTTCTGAGTATTCTGAATACTCTTGATCTTAGTGCGGATCTCTTTACCGACTGCCATAGGTCAGCCCCCCGTTACCAAGTACTGTTTGACTTGAATGCCTCAAGCGTTGATCGCATTCCAGCCGCGATCTCATCATTGAAATCAGCCGTGTCATTAATGCGCTTAACCAGATCAGCAGCGTTTGACTTGATGTACGAGTGCAAAGCTGCTTCAAAGGCAACGACTTTTTCGACTTCGACATCATCCAGAAAACCTTCATTGGCTGCGAACAGCGAGAAGGCCATTTCAGCGATTGACAGTGGCGAGTATTGTTTCTGCTTCATCAGCTCTGTAACGCGTTGACCACGCTCAATCTGCTTACGAGTAGCCTCATCAAGATCAGATGCAAATTGTGCAAATGCCGCCAGTTCACGATACTGAGCCAGATCAAGACGAACACCACCACCCAATTTCTTGATGATCTTAGTCTGAGCTGCACCACCTACACGAGATACCGACAGACCGGCATTGATCGCAGGGCGAATACCAGCGTTGAACAAATCTGTCTCAAGGAAAATCTGGCCGTCGGTAATCGATATTACGTTGGTCGGTACGAAAGCAGATACGTCACCCGCCTGAGTTTCGATGATTGGAAAAGCAGTCAAGGAACCTGTTTGGCCTTTAACTTCACCATTGGTGAACTTCTCAACGTACTCAGCATTAACCCGTGCAGCACGCTCTAACAAACGAGAGTGGAGGTAAAAAACGTCACCAGGATATGCTTCACGACCCGGCGGACGACGCAGCAACAGAGATACCTGACGGTAAGCCCAAGCTTGCTTGGTCAAATCATCGTACACGATCATGGCATCCTGACCGCGATCACGGAAGTATTCACCCATGGTGCAACCAGCATATGGAGCGATAAACTGCAGCGCAGCAGAATCAGACGCAGTCGCAGCAACAATAATGGTGTGGTCCAGCGCGCCGTGCTCTTCAAGTTTACGTACAACAGCCGCGATAGAAGAGGCCTTTTGCCCAATTGCAACGTAGATACATTTAACACCAGTACCTTTCTGGTTGATGATGGCATCAACGGCAACGGCCGTCTTACCAGTCTGGCGGTCACCGATAATCAGCTCACGTTGACCACGACCCACTGGCACCATGGCGTCAATCGCCTTCAAACCGGTTTGAACAGGTTGGTCTACCGATTGACGTGCAATTACGCCAGGGGCAATTTGTTCGATCGCAGAGCTAGTTGTGGTTTCAACCGGACCCTTACCATCGATTGGGTTACCGAGCGCATCAACAACACGGCCCAAAAGACCTTCACCAGTCGGCACCTCAAGAATGCGGCCTGTACATTTGACCTTGTCGCCTTCAGAAATGTGCTGGTAGGGACCCAGAACAACTGCACCCACAGAATCGCGTTCCAAGTTCAACGCCATTCCAAAAGTGTTGCCCGGGAATTCAATCATTTCACCAGCCATTACATCGGCCAAGCCATGAATACGGGCGATGCCGTCAGTCAAGCTGACAACCGTACCTTCAGTTCGCGCTTCAGTGACAACTTCAAAGTTGTCGATGCGCTTTTTAATTAGTTCACTAATTTCAGCTGCATTAAGTTGCATATGCCTATCCTCTATAAGACGTTAGCGGGACAACGCGTGGCCAAGCTTGTTTAGCTGGCTCGTAATCGACCCGTCTATCACCAGATCTCCTGCCCGAATAATTGCACCACCGATCAGACTTTCATCAATTGAACATTGAAGGGTCACTTCCCGGCCTAAGCGCTTTTTCAAGCCCTTTGCAATATCGGTTTTTTGCGCTTCACTCAGCTCAGCTGCCGAAACAACTTCAGCTTCAACTGTGCTTTCTTCTTCAGCGCGATAGCTTTCAAAAAGGTCTGCGATTTCCGGCAAGACATCCAGGCGATCATATTCGCCCAATAGCTTGAAGAAATTTCCAACCTCATTGCTAGCACGATCACCGCAAATATCAATCAATAAAGCGACAATCTTATCGTCTCCAACATCGGGATTACCGATCATGGATGCCAGCGCAGGGTCAGACACAGCAGCAGCAGCGATTTGCAAAGCTTCTGCGACCTTTGCCAATTGACCCTTTTCTTTCGCGCTTTCAAACATCGCCAGCGCGTAGGGTCGTGCAATTGTGGTTTTTTCTGCCATAGTCAGGATTAAATCTGGGTAGCTAAATCTTTAATTAGTTTATCGTGTGCCTTGGCGTCGACTTCGCGTCCAATGATCTTAGCAGCAGCTGCGACAGAAATTTCAGCAACCTTGCCACGAATCTCTTCTTTGGCACGATTAACTTCTTGTTCAATTTCTGCAGTAGCTGAGGCCATGATCCGTTCACCTTCTTCACGTGCCTTACCCTTCGCTTCTTCAACGATCTCAGAACCACGCTTTTCAGCGAGGGCCAGGATCTCAGCAGCTTGGGTTTTGGCATGTTTCAAGGCGTCGGTCGCACGTTTCTCCGCCAGCTCCAGTTCATGCTTACCCTTTTCTGCAGCCGCAAGACCGTCAGCAATACGCTTTTGACGAGCTTCCAACATACCATTCAAAGGGCCCCACAAGAACTTGTTCACAAACCAGATCAACAGCACAAAGGCTACGATCTGTGCAAGTAGGGTCGCTGTAATATTCACGGTTTAAATCCCCTTATTGAAAGTGATCTTAACCGCCAATAGCCTTAACAGCGGCTTCCAAGGCACCAACAAATGGGTTAGCGAACAGGAACCACATAGCGAAAGCCAGGATGATAAATGGGAAAGATTCCATCAGACCCGCAAAGATAAACATATTAGTCATCAGAGCAGGACGCATTTCAGGTTGACGTGCAATACCTTCCAGAGTCTTGGCACAGATCAAACCCCAACCTATAGCAGAACCCAGACCGGCAGCAGCCAGAATAACGCCAACACCAACAGCGGTGTAAGAATATATCATTGCGACCATATCAGCAGTCATTTGTTACTCTCCTTAATAGAACTTAAAAATAAAAACTACTTACTTCAAACTACTTACTAAATTTTTTCCTCTAGTGGTCATCATCCGAAGTATGTGCCATGCCTAAGTAGACGATGGTCAACACCATAAAGATGAAGGCCTGCAGGGTGATTACCAGCAAGTGGAAGATCAACCAGCCCAAATCCAGTAGCACCTGTAACGGCAACCAGAAAGCGGCGCCAAGGCCAACTGCCATCGTGCCGCCAATCAAGGCAATCAGAAGGAAAACAAGTTCGCCAGCAAACAGGTTTCCGAACAGACGCAGTGCTAAACTTAATGGCTTAGCCAGCTCTTCGATCAGGGTCATGACGATGTTTACGGGAACAAAAAACTTACCAAAGGGATGGAACAGGAACATTTTGGCATAGCCGCCCAAACCTTTAACTTTAATGCTGTAGTAGACAATCAAGGCAAACACCGTCAACGACATTGCCAGCGTGGTGCTAAGGTCAGTGGTAGGCACCACTTTCAGGTAACCAATTCCCATCCAACTGGCCATCAGGGGCAACAAATCGACTGGGATTAAATCCATGAAGTTCATCAACCACACCCAAACAAAAATCGTCAAGGCTAAAGGCGCGATGATTGGGTTGTGACCCGGGAATGTATCTTTTACTTGTTGGCTAACAAATTCGACAATGGTTTCAACAAAGTTTTGAAAACCAGACGGTACATCTGCTTGCAATGAACGCCCCAAACGCCAGCTAACAACTACAATCAATGCCGCAAGCAGGGTACTAAAGAAAATGGTATCAAGATGAAATGCCCAGAAGCCTGTCGCTTGGTGCGTGACTGGGTCACAGTCACCAACACAGAGATTGGTCAAATGGTGTTGGATATATGCGACTGTACCGCCACCTGAATTATCTGCTGACAAGAGTCTATCTCCCGTAAATTATTAAATTCTTTTTTAGCGGCTGGCAGGGTGTGCGTTCTTTCGCATCACTACAACATAAGCCAGCTGCGCGCTACCAAATCCGACTATTGTGGCTAGAGGCTCCATACCCAACAAACCCAAGCCCAAACCCAACAGTACCAGCACCAGTACAAACCGCTGTAAGGCGCCGACATAAAGCACTGCCATGCCCCGTTTAGGATCTTTGCGTGCAATTTCATTGGCATTCAAAACGCCACGCCGCAACATCCACGAGACACAAAGGCTAGCTAAACCACCGTAGAATGTAGAGAGCGCTGCCCAGCTATCCCCAACAATTCCAAACACCATCGCAGCCAAGGTAGTTATTATAAGTTGCAGTACCACAACCTTTTTGGCGTTGGCCTGCACCTGGCTTACGACGATATCCAAGTTAACTATACCTAATTAACATCTTGTACGCTTTGAGAATACCGCCAACAAACCCCAAGATGCCAAATAAAATCATGAACAAGGGTCTGGTATCTATCAAGTAGTCAAACCCATAGCCAAGAATAAACCCGGCTGCGATCATCGAGGTGAGGTGTGTTCCCACCCCTATCAAGAGTATTCCGGCATTTTTATTCTTATGCATTGCCGGGCCCCTGCTCGCTTTCACGGCGCGTGAGTATAGCCTGCGTGGACACTTGGCCGCAACCCTCAGCCTCTTCCAATATGAAATGAGCCTGAAGGGAGGACGTATTTCTAACATGAAATGAGCCTGAAGTGACCTGATTCTGTCCATGATGGAGGAATGAAAACCATCATGAATGATTCTCACA
>CALZIO010000013.1 GCA_945787785.1 uncultured Chromatiaceae bacterium | reverse complement strand
CCCAAGCCGCGCTTGACAAAGATTTTGTTAGCGTTTGCCCTAAACCGGGCAAACCTACACATAATTCATTTATTGCCGCATTGCTACGTATGGTCGCATAGGTGAATGCGGGAAACTTTAGGTATTCAATACTTAAGGATACGCATATAACTTAATTGAGATTTAACACAAACACAGTGGTTCAGAATTCAGCAAACGAAATCATAGAATCAATAGCACATGTGACAGGGCATGCTGATCGTGCGCTGCTTGAAGCCAGTTTAGCCAGCACCTTGTATGAATTATTTAGAGCTGATCGAGTAATGATCTACAAAGTGTTTTATGAATTCAAACAGCCGCAGTGTTATCTCGCAATTGATGTAATAGAGAATGAAGCACACTTTAATCATTCGGGACATACCCTTGGTCTGTCTGAACTAAATGAAATTCCAGGGCTTGTTGAGTCTATACAATCCCAAGAAATGACCCATACCCAATTAGATAATGGCTTGTGTTATTACATTCATCCCATCATCAACCACCTTGGTATAGTGTCTGAAGTTTTTTGCCTCAGAGGTAATGAGATATTTTGCCAGGATAGTCTGAAATTCATTAATGGCTATTTCCAAATTTATTGCAATTACCTTCGTTTACTTGACGAGAGTGAACACGATGTCTTAACCGGGCTGCTCAATCGCCGCACCTTTGATCAAAATTTGGAAAAAGTTCTGGCAGAATGGCACAAAGAACAAGACGATACTCAAGCAGCCGAAGTACAACAACTCCATCGCCGCCATGACAAGAAAAAAAAGGGCAATTGGCTGGCAGTAATCGATATTGATCATTTCAAACAAGTTAACGACCGTTATGGCCACCTTTATGGCGACGAAGTACTGTTACTCTTATCAAACATAATGCGTGAATCTTTTCGCGGCTATGACAAATTATTCCGCTTTGGTGGGGAAGAATTTGTAGTGATCTTGCGCGACATTGATCGCGCCGGTGCCAGTAAAGCGCTAGAACGTTTTCGCACCTCAGTCGAGAAATATCAGTTCCCTCAAATTGGACGAATCACCGTTAGCATTGGGTTTGTCAGAATCAGCAACCAACCGATCCCTGCACAGATATTAGGCCATGCCGATGAAGCCTTGTATTACGCTAAAGAGCATGACCGAAACCGGACTTGTCAATTTGAATGTTTAGTTGCCAGTGGTGAAATAGAATACAACAAGGAAATTATCAGTCAGGACATTGAACTTTTCTGACCCTCCCCCCCAACACAGACAACCCCCTCATAACAACCACAATAAATATACGCCATTAAAGGTGGCGCTCCTCACAGCTAAACTTTTCTTGACCACAAACGTTATATAAAACAGTGGATAATCAAATAACACTGGGCATCTAAACGTATGGCACTTTGGTCATTGAAAGGCAAAAAAATTCTTATCGTTGATGATTTTGCTGAAATGCGTACAACCTTGCGAGATATGCTTGCCTCATACGGCGCAAATGACATCTCAATGGCCAGCAATGGTGAAGATGCCGTAGATACCATCTGCCATCATGACTTCGATATCATTCTCTGTGATTACAATCTGGGTGACGGCAAGGACGGTCAACAAGTGTTGGAAGAGGTAAAAATACGTGGTGAACTCCCCTATTCAACCGTATTCATTATGGTGACTGCAGAGAGCACCAGCTTTATGGTAATGGGCGCACTTGAGCATCAACCGGACGATTATCTATCTAAGCCATTCACTAAATCAGTTGTGCAAAGCAGAATTAAAAAACTGCTCGACAAAAAAGGCAGCCTGAAAAAACTGGCCCATGCGTTAGACCAAAATAACAACTCCGTGGCAATTAAACTCTGCGATGAAGAGATTAATAATTCACCTCGCTATCGCAATGAGTTCCAAAAACTAAAATCCGAGCTACTCATCAAAGAACAAAAGTATGACGAGGCCAAGAAATTATGCAAGGAAGTCTCTACCGAACGCAATCTAGCTTGGGCCAAGTTTAATCTAGGCAAGATCCAATATTTACAGCACGAATACAACGATGCCAAAAAACTGTTCAAGGAGGTCATTAAAGACTCACCCAACTACATTTCCGCTTATGACTGGCTTGCCAAGACCCAGAAACAACTGGATGAAGTTGAAGAAGCGCAAGCTACCATTGAAATGGCGATAGAAAAATCATCAAAGTCCGTTGAACGTCAACGATACTTAGGCGATATTGCGGATCAAAATCGAGACTACGAAACTGCTGAGCGCGCCAGAAAAAAAACCTTACGCATGGGCAAGAATTCAATCTTACGACAAGCAAGAGACTATACCAAGCTTGCCGATGTTCTTGTCATCAACGGCGACCCTAAAGAAGCATTGAGGATGGCTGATAAGCTAAATTATGAATTTAAAACAGCCCCCGAGGCAAAGCTTTCAGCTGCCGTGACAAAAAGTAATATCTATACTGCGATGGGTAATGAATCTCAAAGTCAGTTAGCTGTTCAGGAAGCTAAGAAAATCTTTTCAAAAAGCCAATGTCAGCTAGATGAAGATTCGGCCATGAATCTGACTAAGGCTTTATTAGCTCATGGCGATATCGAGACTGCCAACAAAGTCGTAACACAACTAGTGGCAAACAACCACGACAATCAGGAATTGCTCGAACAGGTTAGCAATCTCTACGAAAAATCAGGCGTAGAACAGAATATCAATGAAATCCGCAAAGAAATCACCGCCATCAACAATAATGGTGTGAAATTACTGGAGACAGGCAAGATTGATGAATCAATTGAACTATTTGAACAAGCCTTGGAGAGCGGACCAAACAATCAAGTTATAAATATAAATTGCGCCCAAGCTTACCTCATGATGGTAATAAGTAATGGCATCGACAACGATCTACTTGAAAAAATACGCACCTGTCTGGACAAGACTCAGGGTAACGATAAACTGCAAACGCGGTATATGAAACTTAACTCTGCTTATTGGCAAATCATCAACAACCTGGCCGCTAAAAAAACCTGAAATGAACAGCAACAACATCGAACTCAGCACTATCATGTCAAGCGCTATACATGACATGAAGAACTCTCTCGGAATTATCCTTAACACCATAGACACGCTTTCAGAAAATAATAGCTTATCTAGTAACAACACAGGCTCACTCGATCTGTTGCGCCAGGAAGGTAAAAAACTCAACAACAATTTTATTCAATTACTATCATTATATCGGATTAAAAATCAGCAGTATCACGCCAACATCGACAATCACAATCTCTATGATTGTCTCGAAGAGATTGCCTTGGAAAATGAGTGCATACTGACTCAATACAATCTCGATTTAACGATTGCGTGCGATGAAGAACTGAATTGGTTTTTTGATCGCGCCTTAATTCTCGGCATTCTGAACACTATTCTCAACAATGCCTGCCGTTATGCCTGCAAACATATTACTTTGTCTGCAAATATCAGTGAAACTTACCTTGTTATCAGCATCATGGATGATGGTAAAGGCTATCCCGAAGAGATGCTTAGCAATGATGTAGCGCAACAGCGTGACATTGACTTTCACAATGGTAATACAGGGCTTGGCCTATATTTTGCCAGCGTGGTTGCACAATTACACCAAAACAAAAACAAAGCGGGCCACGTAGAAATCAGTAATGCTGGGATCGAAGGCGGCGGAAAATTCACCATCTTCCTACCTTAAGCAGCTAGTCTCTCCTTCTCCAAGAATTAAAGAAAATCAGGAAAAATGCCGTAGTTTTATATAGGCAGCATGAAAAGGCATGCAACTTGCCTTTTATTTTCATGACCACAACTAATGGAGATAGGACCATGATGTGGAGACTGAATGAGGTACCTAAATACTCTGCGGCAGATTGCCAGATTGATGCCCAATATTTCAACAAAATCCGCTTAGCTTTAAGCCGTTTGCCCAGCCCAATCCGACTGCAACTGAGGGAATTACAACATATCGATATGATCATCGATAATGACTCTTGGGCTTGCGTGGATAACAGCCTGAATGACTTGCCCATCGCTGCCTGGACTGACTTCCAAACGGAAGGGCGTGATAATCTTCATGAGCCAATTAAGTGCAAACTAAGCTACTACCACTATCAGGCTGCTATGGTGATCAACAAAGTCCTCGACATCACTCTTGAGCTTTTGAATGAACGCCTCACCACGCCAGCACACTGTAAGATCACTGAGCCAAAAAAACGTCGTTACACACCAAACGAGCGTGAATTATTTGTCATATCGTAACTTCGTAGCACAGATAGATTAACAACTCCAAAATACCCAGCGCCCCTGATCTCGGTTAGAATACCCTGTTTGTCTCTTTTGCATTCCAGATCAGGCTGTGCTTTTACATGTCTCATGCTCCCCGTAAAGTTGGATTCATAAGCCTTGGCTGCCCCAAGGCTTTAGTTGACTCTGAGCAAATCATTACCCAGTTACGTGCCGAAGGTTACGAAATTTCACCGGACTACAACGGTGCCGACATGGTGGTAGTCAACACCTGTGGCTTCATCGATTCCGCTGTGGAAGAATCGCTTGATGCCATTGGCGAAGCGCTAGCTGAAAACGGCAAGGTGGTTGTAACAGGCTGCCTCGGTGCCAAAGGCGACATTGTCCAGCAGACACATCCGCAAGTGCTGGCCGTCACCGGCCCTCATGCCACCAAAGAAGTTATGGCTGCCGTGCACCAGCATCTGCCACCGGAACATGATCCATACACCAGCCTGATCCCACCACAAGGCATCAAACTGACACCACAGCACTATGCGTACCTCAAAATTTCCGAAGGCTGCAACCATCGCTGTAGCTTTTGCATCATCCCGGCCTTGCGCGGTGATCTGGACAGCCGCCCCATCGGCGCGGTGATGCAAGAAGCGGAAAACCTCGTCAATGCTGGCGTCAATGAACTGCTGGTGATCTCTCAGGACACCAGCGCTTATGGCGTTGATGTGAAATATCGCACCGGCTTCTGGGGTGGCCGCCCGATTAAAACACGCATGACCGAACTGGCCAACGCGCTGGGTGAGCTAGGTGTTTGGGTGCGTCTGCATTATGTCTACCCTTATCCTCATGTAGACGAAGTGATCCCGCTGATGGCAGAAGGAAAGATTCTGCCTTATCTCGATGTTCCGCTACAGCACGCCAGCCCGAAAATA
Organism: uncultured Chromatiaceae bacterium; assembly: GCA_945787785.1. Lineage (GTDB taxonomy): Bacteria > Pseudomonadota > Gammaproteobacteria > Tenderiales > Tenderiaceae > Tenderia. The sequence continues at coordinate 49,018 of CALZIO010000013.1, read as the reverse complement.
CTCAAGACCATGAAACGACCCGGAAATATCGAAGGCACCCTGGCACGAATTCAGAAATGGCGAGAGATTTGTCCTGAACTGGTGCTGCGCAGCACCTTCATAGTGGGTTTTCCCGGCGAATCCGAAGCGGACTTTGAACAACTATTAGCCTTTATTGAAGAAGCACAGCTCGACCGTGTCGGTGCCTTTGCCTATTCCAATGTCGATGGTGCTGCTGCCAATGCGTTGCCTGATCATGTGCCGGAAGCACTCAAACAGGAACGCTTGCAACGCTTCATGGAGCTGCAGGCCGAAATCAGCGCCGACAAACTACGTCAGCGCATCGGTCAGACACTGGAAATTCACATTGACGAAAGCGATGGTGAGCAGGCCATCGGCCGCAGTTATGCCGACGCCCCTGAAATCGACGGTCAGGTCTTTCTGGAGAACGCCCCCAATCTGGCCGTGGGTGACATTGTCAGCGCCAACATCATTGAAGCCGGCGAGCATGATCTGTGGGCAGAACTTACTAACACGTGAGAGTCTGTTAACATTAAGCGGAAATGGCTGTCATATAAATTATGCAAACAAAAACTCCGCCTAAAGCAAAACACTATTTTGATTATGTCTTTGCCGCAGTGCTGCTTCTCTGCGCACCACTGGCACAAGCTGCATGCGACGACCCACCCGCGCCCAAAGTCAATTGGAAGGGGTGTGATAAATCAGGTATTGACTTGAGTGGTGCAGATCTGCGGGGCGCAGCATTCGATCGTATCAACCTGGAAGGTGCCAACCTAAGCAAAGCGAACCTGCACGGCGCCTATCTTGGCCGGGCCAATTTGCGCCAGATCGATCTGAGCAACAGCAAACTGATTGAGGCCTATCTGGTCGCCTCTGATCTAAGCCAGGCCAATCTGGAAAAAGCGCTGGCCAAAGGAGCGAAATTCGATCGCGCCAATCTGACAGAAGCCAATCTCAATGGCGCGTTTTTGGAAGAGGCTAAGTTCTACGATGCAAAATTACAAAGCGCCAAACTAAACAACGCCAATCTGGACAAGTCTGATTTGAGTCAAGCTGATTTGACCGCAGCAGAACTAACATCGGCCTCATTAAAAGAGGCAGTGTTAACTCGCGCCAATCTGGAAGATGCCGTCTTCACCGGCGCCGATCTGGAAAAGGCCAAGCTCAACAACACCTTTCTGATCAACACCGACTTGTCTGATACCAACCTCAGCCGCGCCACATTGGTCGAAGCCGAGATGATCAATACCGATGTCAGCGGCGCCAAGCTTGATTACACCACCTGGAACGACCGCAAGCGCTGCCGTTCAGGATCAGTCGGGGAATGCCGCTAAACAAACCTGCGTTTTGTGGGATAAAACATTATCCTCATGGCTAATACCAGCATCAGGAAATAACTTACCGAACTAAGGCCGGCGCTACCGTCGGTTCCACCGCCTATACTGGTACGGGAAGAACCGCCTTCAGTGACAGGATCGCCTGTATCAGTGAGAGGATCTCCTTCATCAGCTTCATCAGCTTCATCAGCTTCTTCAGTAAGCTCATTGACTGTCCGCGCTGACAAAAGCACTATCACTTTTCCGTTCATTCCATAGTGGAAAACCAAACTGTCTGATTGTATCCCAGATTTATCGCCTGCGTTATATTCAACATTTATCGTAACTTTTCCATTTGCAGGTACAGTCATATTTTCCGCTGCATCATGCGTAAAGTATTTAATTGTATTCTCATTTATCCATTCAATCGCTGTGATAACTGCGGCCTCGTCCCCTTGATTGCTGATATCAAAAGACAGGGAGGAGTTCTCATTGGCGAGTACCTGGCCAAAATTCAAGGCCGCTTCAGACCCTTGCAATACCGCACGCTTGAAATCTTTTCCAACTGTTGCAATCAGCGAAAAAGTTAAATTATAGCCTTCGCCGTAGCTAACAGTTAGCTCTCCCATCTGGGTACCTTCATTGGCGCCGCCTTTAAATCCAATATCCAATGTAATGCTTTGATCCTTTGGGAAGTAGGTTGTGACACCGTTATGGCTGAAGGCAGTATTAGGTAGAGTAAACCCTTTGATTTCAGTATCGACATTACCTGAGTTTCTGATCTTGACTTTGAATACCTTCTCTTCGCCGGGGTCCAGGTTGCCGAAATCCAGAACATTGCCATCAGTCAGTAATTCGCTCTCTGCATCTAATTCGACCGTCAGTGACCTGATAGCTTTGCGATGCATAATAGGCAACACGGCATCAAATTCATTTAGACTCATAATATTTGCAAAATCACCGGACCAATCTTCATTGAGTGGCACACGACTTATCGAAACACCACCACTTTCTGTTCGCTTTTGGATTGTCACGTACTTATCATCGCCCCAGAAGCTAGGCACACCCCAATCACCCACATTATGCAAGTTGACGACTTGTTTAAAGGAATCAGCCTGTTCCAGGAGGTTGTAGGTTTTTATTGCGGCAGTACCAGCCTCCCTATCGTGATAATCCATCACCAGCACATTATTATTGTTATAGGCGAAAGATGGGTAACGTAGATCAACCTTCTTGTCACTCTGATCAGAGACAGGAAATTGAACTTTACGATCTGTTAGATCCAGAACCCCGAATGACCAAAAGCCTGGGGCCGTGCCACAACTGCCATCATCCAGAACAGGACAAGTATTGATGTCAAATACTAGCTTAGTACCGGTATAGTCAAAAGCCAATGATCCAAGATGGCCAATACCCCAAGCATCATTATCAGGTTGGATTTCGAACTGCTCATACGGCAACACCGGGGGAACGGAATTATCAGCTGTATTGGTAGTGACTGTGTCCGCAGTTTTAACTTCAATATCACGAACATGGATCGACTTGTCATAAACTAGCTCACCTGCATTACAACTTATCCTGAGATAAGCCAGTCGTTTGCCATCTTGTGAAACTGCGATGGATGTAACAAACTCGCGGTCACTTTGATCGGCATTTTCCTTAAATACCGCTCCGGCACTCCCCGTATCGAGATTTAAACTATAGACACGAAAATCAATTCCGACATAATAGACAATCGTACCAGTTGCCGTTGTGACAACTGCTGGTCGAGCAGGATAAGCATATATCTCTTGCTTAAACAATCGATCGTCCAGCGCCACATCATATTCATATTCCTCTAAAGAGTCGGGGTAACTCTGCATATAGAGTAAAAAAGATTCCAAAAGCGCATTGTCATAAGAGATCGGAATATCAGCATTCTGATTGCAAACTGGCGCGGGAGTCACAGAATCAAAAACTTCGTCATCTGGAACAAGATAAACGGTAACGTCATCACCCGTGAGGATTTCTGCATCGGTCGGCGTTGTACTCGTGGGCACTGGGCCCTCTTGGATCTCTTCAGCCGCCAGCGCACCTGGATTAAAAGCACTTAATACCAGACCTAAGACCAAGCTAAGACTCAACATTTTATTTACTACAGAACTGCTCACTATTTACCCCCAACGACTTCCTGGATAACTGAATTTTGATTTTTATCTTTAACGAACTCGCCCCGTATGACCCGGGTTAGTACTATGCGGATTCATCAAGGAAATTTGCACTTCAACCTGCTGAGGATCTCGCCTCTACAGGTCTGCCTAATCTTCCTTAACTTCTGAGCCACATAGCATTCATAAGGAATGGTAAGTGTTTACTGCCAATATCCACGCGGCATGCCCGTATTATACGACAATTTCAGCAAGGATATTAGCGCACAGGGTCTCATCATTTGGGCGTGTTAGAAGCCCAGTAGTGGTCCTGCAATTGTGCTATTGAATCAAAAAGATAGTATCATCTCAAATCCTGACCAATCAGCTTATAACATTCAATACAGAGGTCACATGTCTGAAAATTCACCATTACAAGATGCCCAACGCTTATTTCTGGATTCAGTGCCGCTACGCAGCATGGCTGAGGAGAGCGTGCCATTGGATAATGCCTTAGGCCGCACGCTTTATGCCGATCTCCAGGCACCGGAGGATTCACCCCCCTACAATCGCGCCATTGTTGAAGGTTTTATCGTCAACACCGCCGAGACCCAGGGCGCATCGGAAGAGAGCCCCGCCAGTTTCAAAATCGTCGGCAGCGTCGCACCCGGCGATGCCGAATGCCCCAGCTTTGGTGCGGGCGAGGCGATTGAGGTACAGACTGGCAGCATCCTGCCGGATGGCCAGCTTGCTATCGTCAGGATGTGGGAGGCTAAACGTGATGGCGATCAGTTCAGCATCAGCCGCCCATTTCCACCGCGCTTTTTTATTGAAGAGCAGGGATGTGATATCAAGCAAGGCGATACCGTCATTAGCGCTGGCAGTGTCATCGATGCCCTACAAATCGGCGCCATTGCCAGTCTTGGACTGGGTGAAGTCAATGTTGCCCGCCAACCACGCGTGACCGTGTTTGCCTCAGGTGACGAGGTGATTCCCTACACCGCACCAGCCAAGCCGGGCATGATTCGCGACTGCAACAGCCCAATGCTTGAAGCAGCAGTACGCGCCGCTGGTGGCGAAGCCGTGCTGGGCGGAATTATGGGGGATGATTTCGATAACTTTGTCACGGGAGTTAAAAATACCCTGCAGGAGTCCGACATGATCGTCATCTCAGGTGGCACCGCCGTCGGCGGGCGCGACTTCATCTCAGATCTGATTTCTGCCGTCGGTGAACTCTTGGTAGACGGCGTACCGATGCGTTCTGGCCGCCCGTTGATTATGGGTATGGCTGGCAACAAACCAATCGTTGCGGTCGCTGGTCATCCACCTGAAGCACTGCGCGGCTTTAGCCTGTTTGGTGCACCCGCCATCGCCAAGCTCATGGGACAAGCGGTCGATTTGCCCGAAGATACTCAACAATCAAATGGACCACCACCTCAATAGTGAGGCGGCGGCGTTTCTTCCGACAGGGGCCGGACAAACTCGGCCCCTTGTTCCAGCTGCTGTTTCTGCCGTCTAATTTCTTCGATTAATAAATCTATCTGATCCTGCTGTTTAATCACGACTTGGTTTAATTCTTCCAGAGCCGCTTCCTGGTAAGTCATTCGAATTTCCAGGTCATCAATATTAGCTGTCATCTTACGCTTCTCCTTCAAATCAGTAATTGTAGGGTGCGCTGAGCGCACGCGGACTAACCATTTAGCATGCCACCATGTCTTGCTATCGCTGCTCCCACACGCCTGGCCCACATTTTTAACCACCATTCGTAGCAAGAGAGTTCAAGGGCGCAGTGAACGCGTGCGCTCAGCGCACCCTACGAGTTCAATACGGAATCAGATATACATCAAACCGGGTACTCTTCCCTTCAAACACCAAACTTGGCTCAGGCCCTTCAATCGCGACTGCCTTGCGTGGCCGTTTCACCACCACCCGTTTTCGCGCCGCTTTCAAGGCCGCCTGCAAAAGTGCCGCATCATCCTCGTCACCCCCCACCAGGGCACGAAACAGGCGCATCTCTTTTTTTACCCGCGCCGCTTTGGCACGTTCTGGATGCATGGGATCGACATAAACCACATCAGGCCGATCCTCTTGCGTCAACCCTGCCAGCGCCTCTTTGGCATCGGCAACCTCGAGTGACATACGCGCAATAATTTCGGCCACTTCTGAATCCTGCTCAGCCCGCCGCATGCCATCGCGCAACAGCTCGGCCACTACTGCAGAACGCTCGATCATGCGCACCTGACAACCCAGTTTCGCCAGCACAAAAGCATCACGCCCCAAACCGGCAGTAGCATCGATGACCGTCGGGATAAATCCTTTCTTGATGCCAGCCGCCTTAGCCACAAGTTGTCCGCGGCCACCACCAAAACGGCGCCGATGACCCAACGTCCCCTCGACAAAATCGACATATACAGGGCCAGGTGCCGCTGGACCCAATTCTACCAATTCAAGCTGATGGTCAGTGACTCGCAGTACAAAGCTGTGATCTGTCGTAACACCGCCAAAGGGTAACTGAAGTCGATCAGCCAGTTGTTGAGCATCCGACACACAACGGTCATTATCCGTAATCACAATCAATTGAGTTGATGCCAATGCTGCCACTATTTAACTACACACTATTATTGAACGCTCTAGGGCCTGCTAACCCTAATGCACATGCCACTCCAGGTCGGCAATACCGATGTGGAGTGTTATTTGACTTTGGATATAAAGAAGATGGATACAAAGAAAACCACAGAAAACCAAATCGACTTAAGAACACCCTTAAACATCCGGCACATAGTCGCGCCAGTTATAACGCCTGTCACCAAACGCAAAAAAGGGCGGATTAATTAAGGAATCCTTGGTGTTGTAACGCAATGGTCTTAAAGCCATATCAGTGAGCAAACCACCCGCCTCTTCCACAATACACTGCGCCGCCGCCGTATCCCATTCACACGTTGGCCCAAAGCGCGCATAAATATCAGCCATACCGTGGGCCACATAACAGGACTTCAGCGAACTGCCCAGCGATAAGACACGGTAATCATCAAAAAACTCCAGAAAGGAACAAAATACCGGCATCCGGTGCGAGCGACTGCCGGCAATGGTGATTGCCTTGCCGTCCCATTCTTTTGCTTCTATTTTTTCAGCAGGTTTGCCTGGCGCATCAAAGTAGGCACTACCACCGGCCACTGCAGAATAGCATTCACGGCTGACCGGCACTTGTATCACCCCCATCACTGAGCGATGATTTTCTATCAATGCAATATTGACGGTAAACTCGCCATTACACTTGATGAATTCACGGGTGCCGTCAAGCGGATCAACCAGCCAATAACGTTGCCACTGGCGCCGCTGCTCATATTCGATATGGTCACCCTCTTCCGACAACACTGGCCAATCCGGCGTTAATTCCGCAAGGCCTTTCATGATCACCTCATGAGCGGCAAAATCGGCTTCGGTCACAGGACTGTCATCAGATTTTTTCTCGACACAAAAGTGGCCTTGATAAAGCTCCAGAATTGCATCTCCGGCCTGATGCGCAATCGCCTTGACCGGCTCAAGCAACTCACTGTATTGACTAGTCGAGTTCATTAGGCTTAACCATGATTATTTTTATTAAGTAAATCACGCACCAAATAGAGTGCCGCGATACTGCGCGCCTCGGTAAAATCGTCCTGAGCCATCAATTCAGCCAGGTTCGACAGTGACCACGGCACCACCTCGATCTCTTCGGGCTCATCCCCTTCACAGGACTGTAGATACAGCTCTTGCGCCAGAACAACCTGGGTATGATGGCCTAAATATCCCGGCGCCAGGGTAAACGCAGTCAAGTGTTCGAGCCGCCTGGAGCCATAACCAATCTCTTCCATCAATTCACGATTGGCAGCATCAAGCAGGTCTTCACCCGGCTCAACCCGGCCTTTGGGCAACCCCAACTCATAACGATGCACGCCCGCGGCGTATTCACGGATCAACATCACTGTATCATCATCCAGCATCGGCACCACCAGCACCGCGCCAGCTGAATTAGTTTTGAGGCGCTCATATTGCACCTCAACCCCATTGGCAAACCTCAAATCCAACTGTTCGACATGAAACAATCGCGTCTGGGCCACCGTTTCGGCCGCTAATATTTCAGGTTTTTTGCGCATATCTGTATTATAGCCTGAGCTAAACAGGCACAACCCCCCTAATCATCAATCGACTAATAAATCGCCACCATGCCCGACTGGAATAACATTAGCTCTGTCCTGCTTGATATGGATGGCACCTTGCTGGATCTGAAGTTTGACAGCCATTTTTGGCAGGAATATGTCCCTGAGCGTTATGCCTTTTCTCGTGGACTCGACATTCCTACCGCCAAGCAGCTGCTCGCACCCACGTTCAAAAAACATGAGGGCACGCTCAATTGGTATTGCCTGGACTTCTGGAGTCAGGAGTTGGAGCTGGACATTGTTGAAATGAAAAAAGATGTAGCCCACCTGATAGCCATAAAAACCGGCGCCCTGGAATTTCTAAAGCGTCTGCGCCAGCGGGGTAAACGCTGCACGCTCGTGACAAATGCACATCCGCATAGCCTGGCATTAAAACTGGAGCACACCAGGCTGGACAATCACCTCGATCACATCATTTCAGCACATGAACTGGGATTACCGAAAGAAGACCCAGGCTTCTGGGCAGAACTACAGTCTGTTGAGCCCTTTACCCCGCATCAGACTCTATTGGTGGACGACAATCTGAACGCACTGCGCTCTGCCCAACAATTTGGCATCAAGCATCTACTGGCCGCCTGTTATCCGGACAGCAAACGAGAACGGCAACATACTGACGAGTTCGCCTATTTCCATGAGTTTGACGAAATCACCCCTGCTTCTTTCCCCACTTCTTGAATCGTTTTTTACAATATTTCAGCAGAGACTCATAAGTATCAAAATAGAGATCAAACTCCTCTTCAATATTCACATCGAATTCACAATTATCATTGCTGTGATCCCGGCAAATTTGCGGCCGGGTTTCGTATATGCCGCAACCGCCATCCGCTAACAGATGACTACAGGGTGTATTGATCATCAAAAACCAACCATCGTCATCCTTGAACAGAGAAATATTTTCATGTGACACCTGCCACAACAAATAATCAAACTCATCCTTTTTTCTCGGCTTATCGATCTGGTGGGTGATATAGGTACAACACTTGGATGCGGTACAAAAGCCGCACTTGTTTTCCAGAGTGATCTTGTCCTTGATGATGGGAATTGTTTTACTCATTCATTCGTCCTGATTTAGTCTGCCGCAACACACTCTAAAGTAAATCCGCTCGCCCCTGCAAACCACCGCTGTGTAACGCCAGCACTGTCGTACCATGCTCAAACTCACCTTTGCCTATTAAATCAAATAAAGCAAACATCAACTTGCCGGTATAAACCTGCTCCAAGGGTATGCCATGTTTTGTTTCAAATTCATGAATAAAATTAATTAGTGGCTCAGTTGTTTTGGCATAGCCACCAAAATGATAGTCAAGATTGATTTGCCAGTTGTTATATTGCTGATCAATACTATTCTGCAGCAAATTTGCTACATCGGCGCGCAGAAATCCAGCTCCTTTTAATACCGCCACACCCAAGGCTTTTCGTTTACCCTGTAAACCAGCGATCAACCCAGCCAAGGTTCCTCCTGTACCACAAGCACAGGCAATTACGTCAAAGGGCTGATCTATATCATCAATAATTTCGGCACAGCCCTTCGCTGCTAATGCATTGCCCCCACCTTCCGGAATTAGATAATACTCGCCGAACTTCCTTTTTAATTTTTCAGTGATCTCGCTTGAGTTCTTGAGACGATAATCGACTCGATTGAGATACTCCAACTGCATACCATGATCCACAGCAAACTGTAGCGTTGGATTAAGCGGCAGATGCTCCTCGCCACGAATCACGCCAATGGTTTTAAACCCATAGCAATGACCGGCACCTGCCAGGGCATGGATATGATTGGAATAGGCACCGCCAAAACTGAGCAGCGTTTTAAAACCCTGCTCACGTGCTGTCAAAAGATTGTATCTAAGCTTGTACCATTTGTTACCAGAGATGACTGGATGAACCAGGTCCAGACGTTTCACCAGCAAGCGAACACCGGCCTGCTCCAGCAGTCGATCATGTATTTCCTCAATAGGCGTTGCTAGTGGCGATAACAACATCAAATCGTTGGCGCAACATCACCCGGCTGGGCGTCTGACAACCACTGTACAAAATCCGTACAACCCGGCTCACCTTCTTGCGGCGCCCATAGAGCGAAATCCTTATCACTTTGCGGTGTATATGGCCCCCGCTTGACTTCAAAAAAGACCGTGCATGACTCCAGCGCCACGACACAATGCCAAGTATCGTGCGGAATCTCAAACCCATACACAGGCCCGTCTGACCTTAACTCTTCACGGCGTATTACTTTTCCTTGATGATTAAACAACAGGGCGGCAATCCTGCCACGTACCAACATAAAAAACTCCCATTTCTCTAACTCGGGATGGCGATGCGGCCGCACATAGCTGCCCGGCTCTATGGCAATAAACAAGCGTTGAACTGGATCATTAAGTTCTGCATGCACGTTATAATTGGCTCGTAGGCGCGGTGACTGCTTCGCCTTGACGACTAAATCATCAAGCAACTTTTGATCAAATAGTTCCATCAATTACAAATCCAACATGTTAATTTAGTCACGCCGTAATTCATCAGAAACAGCGATCGGCGATGGGTAACGCATCACAATAAAGTAAGAAGAGAAGATAAAGGTTAACATGGTGCTTAGCTGGATCACGTACGACGCTTCTTGTCCGATCACGTCCAGCTGTAATGCCAGCACCGCAATGAAGAGTGAAAACTCCGAAATCTGCCCCAGACGCACACCCACTTCGAGTGACACATCGTAAGACTCGTGATAACGCATCAACAGCGCCTTGAAGATGAACGGCTTGATAGCCAGCACCACCACCGCAATTACCAGACTTGGCAACATCACACCGCCAAGCAAACCAAGATCAAAACCCGCACCCAGAGCAAAAAAGAAAATCACCAGAAAAAAATCGCGTAGCGGGCGCAGATTTTCGCCGATAAACAGAGCGATCGGGCTGGTGGCCAACGCCACACCGGCGATGAAAGCACCCACCTCAGCCGACAATCCCAGCATTGACGCCAACTCGGCCATGCCAAGACACCAGCCAATCGCCATTAAAAAGATATATTCATGGATGCGATTAAAGCGGCGAATCAGTTTGATCAGCACAAAACGTTCAAACAGATAGGCAAAGGTTATCAGGCCCAGCAACGACAACACCAGCTGGATCATCTGCATCCAGGGCAACCCATTGTCCCATTGCACAGGTAACAGCATCAAAATCACGATAGCGATAATATCCTGCAGCAACAGAATGCTGATGATTATTTCACCGGTATGCTGATGATGCAACACTGTGGTCGGCAACAACTTAAGGCCGATGATTGTACTGGAAAACATCAGCGCCACACCGATAATCACGGCCTCGGCCATAGTAAAACCGAACAGCAAACCACAGCCCAGACCGATTACTAAAAACAGAAAGGAACTGGCACCTGCAATAATGCTGGTCTTGCGCAGCATCATGAACAACTTTTGTGGCGGCAGATTAATGCCTATCAGAAACAACAGGAAAATCACCCCGATGTGGGCAATCTGTTTAATGATTACATCATTGTCCACCAGACCCAACACAGAAGGCCCTGCCAACACACCCAGAACAATATAGACCACCAGCAAGGATTGACGGGCGTAAAGCGCCAGCGTGGCCAGAACCGCGGCCCCGGTAAAGATCACGAAAATATAAAATACGATCGATTCAGTAGTCATTTAGAATTTAGCCTGCTGAATACCAGATAAAATACAAATAAAATACCAAATTAAATAATAGACAAAGAATAATGTCACTGCCGTTTATTGAATCGCACGGCAGAGATGGGACACAATAAGCCTACTCCTATTCAACCGCATCTGAATCAATTATGAAACCGATTTTTATCTTTCGCCACGTCGCCTCTGAAGGCGCAGGTTATTTCGGTGATTTTCTTAAACGCCACCAGATCCCGTTTAGAATCATTCTTCTCGACGAAGGCGAAGCAGTACCCGAATCACTTATTGAAACCTCGGCACTGGTGTTGATGGGTGGCCCCATGAGTGTCAATGATGACATAAATTGGATTGAGCCAGAACTGAATCTGATACGCCAGGCCGTCAAGCACGACATGCCTGTATTAGGTCACTGCCTGGGCGGTCAATTAATCAGCAAGGCGCTGGGCGGCAGCATTGGTACCAATCCAGTCAAAGAGTTGGGCTGGCTGGCCGTGGAAAAACAGCACAACAGCGCTGCACAGGATTGGCTGGCTGAACTACCGGATCAATTCACCACTTTCCACTGGCATGGAGAAACGTTCACTATTCCTGAAGGCGCTACCAATATCCTTTCAAGCCAGTACTGCCCAAACCAGGCCTTTGTGATGGGCAACACCCTGGCGATGCAATGCCACGTAGAAATGACGCCGAATATGGTCATCGACTGGGCCACTATGCATGCCGATGACATCGCCACCCCCACTGCCACCATTCAGAGCCATGAACAACTCACCACTGACCTGGACAATAAAATTTCCACACTGCAAAACCATGCCGACAAGCTGTATCAACGTTGGTTACAACCGCTACTGGTTAACTAGCTGTGGCTTCAATCTCAGTCATCATCCCCAGCTATAACCGCGCCCATACATTACAGCGGGCATTGGACTCGGTGCTGGCGCAAACCTTGTTAGCTGATGAAATTATCGTGGTGGATGATGGCTCGACTGACAACACCGAACAGCTCATCAGGCAACACTATCCAGATGTTATCTATTTAAAACAGAACAACCTTGGCGTCAGCGCGGCCCGCAACCGCGCCATCAAAACCGCCAAAGGCGAATGGCTGGCACTGCTTGATTCAGATGACGAATGGCTACCGCACAAACTGAAAACCCAACTGGCGCTACTTGAACAACAGCCCGGTCACAAGCTGATTCACAGCGATGAAATCTGGATCCGCAACGGTAAACGTGTCAATCAGATGAATAAACACACCAAGGCAGGTGGGTGGATTTTCCAGCAATGCCTGCCCTTATGCGCCATATCCCCTTCAGCCGCGCTGATACACAACTCCCTGTTTGATGAAATCGGCCTGTTCGATGAATCACTACCCGCCTGCGAAGACTACGACCTGTGGCTGCGCATTACCTCACGCTACCCGGTGCTGTATTGTGAAGAAGCGTTAATCTTAAAATATGGCGGCCATGCAGACCAACTGTCGCAGCAACACTGGGGCATGGACCGGTTTCGAATTCGGGCGCTGGTGAATTGTCTCAGTCACTGCAAACTGTCAGCCGAAGATTTCTCTGCCGCCCACAAGATGCTGGAAAAAAAACTGCGCATCCTGCTCAAGGGTGCCGCCAAACACAATAACCACGAAATAATAAACGAATTCAGCCAATTGCAATCCAAAATCAATAGAATGCAGCACCAGAATCATTCTTTATAAATAATTTACATTTCAGACTAAGACGACCCCCTGCAATCCCTGCCGATAGTTAGATGTAGTCCAAACAATAATCCGTAGGGAAGTCAGGCATGTCAGTAACATCCATCCTAAATTTATCCATCAAACAGCGCTTATTTCTGATTGCCATCACCAGCACGTTGTCACTGGTGGCGCTGTTGATACTGGGTAACTACGCCGCCCATACAATCGAAGCGCTGAAAGAGGATTCGGTAAAGGCCACCCAAATCGAAGTGGAAATGTTGTTGTTACGCCGCCACGAAAAGGATTTTCTGGCGCGCAAGGATTTGAAATACCAGGAAAAGTTTAACGCTACCACGCAACAGATTCTGGCCGATACAGATGAATTGCGTCTGAATCTGGACGCCCACGGCATTGATAGTTCCATGATGGCAAGTATCGGCAGCCAATTCCAGAAATACGGCGACATGTTCAACAAGCTAGTTACCCTGCAGCAACAGATTGGCCTGCATCCAAAGGATGGTTACTATGGCACCCTCAGAGCGGCAGTTCACGATGCCGAAAGCCAAATCAAGGCTTTAAATGACTACCAGTTGCTGGCCGGTATGCTGCAACTGCGTCGCAATGAAAAAGACTTCATGCTGCGCCGCGATACCAAGTATGTCGACAAACTGACCAACAACATTGACAAGCTGCTAAACCAGCTGGAAAGCAGTACTCACTCACCCACCGATAAATCCAATCTGGCCAAGGTCCTGGGCCAATACAAGGCTGATTTTCTCAAACTGGTTGCACTGGAAAAGGAATTGGGGCTGAACCATAAACAAGGCTTGTTGGGTGAGCTGCGTGACACCATTCACAAAACCGAAGAGCTGTTAAATCAAACCGAAGCGAGTGTGGTTGCAGCAATCCATGCCAACGCTGAACGCGTCGATATGATGTTCATGCTGATTGCAGCCTTACTTGCAATAGTAAATGTTGGCCTGACCGTCTGGATCGCCATCGGCATCATACGCCCGGTGGAAAAACTTTCACAAGCCATGTCCCAGGCCAGCAAAGAACATGATCTGACTCTGCGCGTAGATATCACAGGCAAGGATGAAATCGCCAGCATGGCGAATGTCTTCAACAGCATGCTGTCCGAATTCAACAATGCCATAGGGAGAGTGATGGACTCGTCCACTCAGCTCAGCTCATCAGCAGAGCAATTGACCGCCACAACCAGCAAAAGCACCCAGGACATCATCAGACAACGCAGCGAAAGTGACCAGGTCGCTACTTCCATCAACGAAATGTTGAGCACCGTGCAGGAAGTGGCGCGCAATGCCAATGAGGCAGCTTCTGCATCACGCACCGCCGACGAGCAGGCCAGTAAGGGTGACCAGGTAGTCACCAGTGCCATTAGCGGCATAAACAAACTGGCAGAACAAGTGTCTGACACCGCAACAGCAATCAAGGATCTTGAAAGCGAAAGCCACAATATCAGCACCGTGCTCAATGTGATTCAGGAAATTGCCGAACAGACCAACCTGCTGGCGCTGAACGCTGCTATCGAGGCAGCGCGTGCTGGCGAACAGGGCCGAGGCTTTGCCGTAGTGGCCGATGAAGTTCGCACTCTGGCTCAACGCAGTCACGAATCCACCAAAGAGATCAACATCATCATCAATCGCTTGCAGGAAAAATCCACCACTGCGGTGGCAGCGATGGAAAGCGGTCTGAACCAAACCGAAGAAACTGTTGACCAGGCCAGACAAGCCGGTGAAGCCTTACAGGAAATCACCCGGGCGGTCACCGCCATCACTGATATGAATCTTCAAATCGCCAGTGCCGCAGAAGAGCAAACCGCCGTGGCCGAAGAGATTAACCGCAACGTGGTCAACATCACCCAGATTGCTGACGAAACTACAGAGGGCGCACAAGAGACTACCGAGACCAGCCGCGTACTGGCAAAGATGGCCGTAGAACTTCGCGATATGATCAATCAATTTAAAGTCCACTAAGGCCTGTTTACACTAATTTTAAAACCGCGCCGCTGCAATACCCCACCCCGGGGATACAATTATTCAACAGGCTGTTAGAGCCACGGCGCAGAAGCTGATACTATCTGCCTAATCCCTGATCTGGCTCAACAATCATGCTCCACATTGTCACCGCTCTTCCCTGCGAGGCCAAACCACTGATTCAGTATTACCGGCTTAACGGTCGCCAGGCCGAGAATGGTTTTCGCATCTATGAAAATGAACAGATACGCCTGATCATTGCTGGTATCGGCAAGAGCGCTGCGGCGGCAGCCTGTGGCTATTTACAGGCCATGACAGCGAAGGAAAAACACATCTGGCTGAATCTCGGCATTGCCGGTCATGCCTCACTAGACATTGGTGAGGGCGTGATCGCAAACAAAGTTATTGATGCAGCAAGCGAAAAACAGTGGTATCCGGCCATGCCATTCAAATCGCCATGCGACACCGTACAATTGATCACTGTTGATCAGCCCGAATCGGAATATCTGGGCGACTATGCCTACGACATGGAGGCATCCGGTTTTTATGCCACAGCCTGCCGTTTCAATAGCAGCGAGCTGGTGCATGTGTTTAAAGTAATCTCGGATAACCATGCCAACCCGGCACAACAGGTTTCCGCCAAGATGGCTGAAGAGATCATCAGCGCTCAGCTAGACAGCGTGGACGCACTGATCCAACAACTGCTCAAACTCAATGCACTACTGATGCCACAACAGGCCACGCCAGAAATAGAACAATTCCAGCAGCACTGGCACTTCACCGTGTCACAACAACATCAACTAAACCGGTTGTTGCAACGCTGGCAGGCGCGCAGTATTGAACCATTGAACATTTATCACTACAGGCTTGAAAAAAACAGCAAGGCTGTGTTGCAGTTGCTGGAAAGACGCATCGATAAATTGCCCCTGAAATTCGAAAATTCATGATCCAGACCATTTACATCGAGAAGGCAATATTTGATCATCCGCGCAGTTCGGCCATCCGGGAACGCTTTCCACAGGCAAACGTGGTGCCTTGCGAACGCTATGGCGAAGTATTTAACCCCAAGGCACAAAACTTTCGTCTGCAGAAACAACAACCTGCCATGATACTAGCTAAGAAACATGATCATTTTGTGCTTGCAGCACCCTACAGCTACAACATTGGTGGCCAGCGTAATTATTATTTCTCCCACATGCTCAACTGCATCTACGACTGTCGTTACTGTTTCTTGCAGGGCATGTATCGCTCAGCCAACTATGTGCTGTTTATTAATTATGAAGATTATAATGACTCTATTGAAAAAGTAGCGAAACAATCGGACCAACCCGCCTATTTTTTTTCCGGTTATGATTGCGACAGTCTGGCTCTGGAACCCGTAACCGGATTTATTGAACACACCCTGCCGCTGTTCCAGAAACTCGATAACGCCTATATTGAACTGCGCACCAAGAGCACCCAGATTCGCAGCCTACTAAATGTTGATGCCATGCAAAACTGCATCGTGGCATTCAGCCTGTCATCAGATACATTGGCGGAGACGCTGGAACACAAGGCCCCATCACTGGCAAAAAGGCTCGACGCATTGGAAAAACTGCAACAGGCTGGCTGGCCCATTGGCCTGCGCTTTGATCCGATCATCTACTGCGACAATTACCAACAACTGTATAGTGAGTTTTTTGAACAGGCATTTGCGCGCGTCGATATGCAGCAGCTGCATTCGGTCAGCCTGGGTGCATTCCGTATGCCACAGGGTTTTTACCGCAATACTGTCAAACTTTATCCTGAGGAAAAACTGTTTGCCGGGCCACTAACAGAGCACGAACCGATGGTTACCTATACAGCGGAACTGGAACAAAAGATGATGGCATTCTGCCATGAAAAACTATTACAGTTAATGCCTGAAGAGAAACTGTTTCTTTGCCATGACAATGACTAGACAATCACGCACCATCCTGATCAGCGGCGCCAGCTCCGGTATTGGCCGGGCAACAAGTGAATTGATGCTGCAGAATGGTCATCGTGTCATCGGTATTGGCCGCGACTTCAGCAAGTGTGACTTTAACAGTGATCGATTTAATGCCGTTGAAATGGACCTGGGCGATATCAAGGCCCTGCCCGATCAGCTGACGGCCCTGGCCAAACAACACCCTGAGGTGGACGCCATCATCAACTGTGCCGGCCAGGGGCGTTTTGGCTCGCTGGAGGAGTTCAGCTACAAACAAATCTATAAACTGATGGACCTCAACTTCACCAGCCATGCCTTCGTCTGCCGCGCCTTTATCCCGCAATTAAAAAAACTGAAACACAGCAATATCATCTTCATCGGTTCAGAGGCAGCACTGGAAGGCACCCAGAAAGGCAGTATCTATTGCGCCAGCAAATTTGCCCTACGCGGTTTCGCCCAGGCACTGAGGCAGGAGTGCAGCGGCAGCGGCCTGCATATCAGCATAATCAATCCTGGCATGGTTAAAACTGAGTTCTTTGATCAACTTAACTTTGCCCCGGGCGTAGACAGCACTAATTTCATCGAAGCCGCTGATGTCGCCAATACCATCAACATGATTTTGGACAGCCGCCCCGGCACCGTGATTGATGAGATCAACCTGTCACCACTAAAAAAGGTTGTTAAATTCAACAACACTTAACGAGAAATTATGGCTACTATTATTAGGGCTGGATTGAGTTAACTTGGCGTTATAGGCTATGCGGCAGACATATACTTTAATACCACTTACTCATCGATCCATTTAGACTATTCTTTTTGCAAATAACACTCATTAATGAACCAATCTGCTATCCCGAACACTAGGCACGACACGGAAGACTTATGATACTAGTCATAGCCAATCGAAAAGGCGGCACGGGTAAAACCACAACGGCAGTCAATCTTGCTGCAGAATGAGCCCACATGGGTCGTAAAACATTGTTGATTGATCTAGACACCCAAGGCCACTCAGCCATTGGCTTAGGCTGCATGAACAAACTCGACAATGTCCCCGGCATACACAAAATTTTTGTTGGTGATGCGTTTAAACTGCAAGACATGATAGTCACAACAGACATAGACAACTTGTCTTTAATCTCTGCGGATCTCAATTTTGCCGGTGACATGGCAGAGCGTAAAGTTATGCGACTTTCTAATGTGCTCAACACGCAAAATATAGAGCAAGACTATGAACGAATTATTATCGATACACCTCCAACGCTGGACATGCTGCTGATGAACGCCTTTGCATCTGCGCATGCCGTGCTGGTGCCGTTTCTTCCTCACTATCTTTCTGGCGTGGGTGTGCGCCAGCTTGCCAAACTTCACTACAAAATGTTCGCGCAATACAATACCTCGCTCAAATATCTGGCACTACTACCAATGATGTTTGACCGGCGCGTAAAGATTCATAAACGGGTCATGCAAGAGATAACTGATGAGTTTGGTGCCGCTAGAATTCTTAGAGGCATCAGATCAAATATACAACTTGTCGAGGCGTTTGAAAGTGGCATGCCAATCAGGAGTTACGCCCCTCAAAGCCGCGGCGCAATGGATTATCGCTTATTGGCGGAAGAGCTTGAAGTTATGTGGTTCCAGAATGCCTGACAAGGCCGGCAACAAACATTGTTTCCAGAGCGACGCTTTATTTTTGCTCTTCAAGTAAACGTATTACCAATTCCCGACTATCATCCGGCATATCCATCTGGTCAGCGGGTGTCCATGACATGTCATTCTCGAGACGATAACTACCTTTAAACTGATGTGGTGGTTTACCGCCCCAGTCATCCGAACCCAGCATTGAAAAATAGTTTGAACCATCTGGCCGCTGGTAGAGATGATAGGTTTTTCCTGGTATACGTTTGAAATTACACTGTGCTCGATGCAAGTCCTGATCGCGCTGAGCCGACTCCAGTGCCTCACGTGCCTCATCCTGCAAATGACGAATCTGATCGGCAATCACCTGCAGCTTGGCAGAGACTCGGGTATTGATATGACTATCGGCTGATGAGATCTGCTGAGCAAGATCAACCAGATCTACATTTACCCCCAGGCGGCTGACGGGGTACGGCGCCGAGCGCGAGTGCCCATCATGGATCGTACCCTTACCCTCATGTTTTTTGTATTCCTTACTCATATCTATTTCTTTTAATATTGCCTGATCTATACCAACGGCAGAAGCACATAAAATGTAGCCCCTTCATCCGGACGGCTTTCAAAACCAATACTACCACCATGCATCTCAACCAGGCGTTTTGAAATCACCAAGCCCAGACCAGTCCCACCACGCTGACGAGTATCCGAAGAGTCCGCCTGCGAAAAAGGCTTAAAGATTTGCTCTTGAAATGCCTTTGGAATCCCAGGTCCATTATCAGAAATACTAATTCGCAACATTGTTTCTTCCACTGCTGCTGCTAAGGTGACCACGTCACCTTCAGGTGAAAACTTGATCGCGTTCGACAACAGATTGGATAAAACTTGTAACAGGCGATATTCATCGCAATGAAATTCAAGCTCTGGCAACAACTCCTGACGACAGGTCAGCTTGACCTTGAATTTATCAGCATAGCCCTGATTTATAGACAATGCCTTGTTGATCAGGCTTGAGAGCTGCAACGCCTCTTGATGCAGTTCCAGCTTACCTGCTTGAATCTTGTCCATGTCGAGTAGGTCATTAATTAAATTCAACAACCGATCACAATTGTCAGCCGCAATATTCAACATGTTTTGAGCTTTATCTGGCACATCGCCGACGGCACCGCCCACAAGCAAACCAAGCGATCCTTTTATCGAAGTAAGCGGTGTACGTAGCTCATGACTGACGCTGGAAATAAATTCATCTTTCATTCGATCCAAGCGTTTACGCTCAGTAATATCCTGAATCACTCCGACCATACGCGCAGGTGCACTTCCGATATCTGGAGTAACACTTGCTGCATTCGCCAGATGCCAGCGCCGTTTACCATCATCACCTCTGATCCGGTACTCAAGCTCATAACGATTCATCATTCCCTGCCGGCAGGCCGACTCAGCTTCCAGGACCTTAATCCGGTCTTCCGGGTGAATAGAGGCCAACCACTGCTGGCGTGTCGATGAGCTTTTATCTTCAAATATGCCAGCCATCTGCCACCAACCTTGACTCAGCACCATTGCGCCAGTCCGCAAATCCACATCCCAGGCAGCCATACCACCCCCCTGTAGTGCTAATGCCAGACGACGCTCGCTTTCATTCAAGGCACGGGTCTGCTCTTGCATTTCCTGCCTTAGGCGGCTACGTTGCCGCCGCAAACCCCAGATCGAACTCACTGCTGACAGCAACACCAGCAACACAACAAACACTGCTAATACAATCATACGCTGGCGGGTTAACAAAGCTTGAGGTGGCAAGTCGAGCCAACGGTTGCGCAATGCCTGCACCTCCTGTTCAGTCACATCAGCCATCCCTTTCTTCAGAATACTGATTAGTTCAGGCTGGTCATTCCGTGCGGCTATACGAATTTTTGCAGTCTCAAACAACTCTGGCAGTTTTACGCCTCCGGCGACCTGCACCCCACGCAACAGATTTTTCTTGATTAGATAATTACCAACAGCAGTGTCTGCAATCAGCAGATCGGCTTCACCCGTCATTACTGCCTTCAAGCCTTCCAATACAGAATTGACCTCAACATGATCAACATCAGGTAACAGTTTCAAAATTCTGCGATGATTATCAAACCCCTTCACCAGGGCCAAGCGATACTGGGCCAACTCTTCCACACGGTGAATTAACACGGCGCTGGCATCATCGCGCATAAAATATCCGACCACATTCTCGACATAGACGGGGGTAAAACTAAGAAAATGCTCACGCTCCTCGTTTTGAATAATGGCCGGAAAGGCATCGATCTCTCGTTGCTGCCCCAACTCCAACAATTGCTGCCAGCTATAGCCATTAACCCAATTAATAGTCAGGCCAACCTTATTGGCTACGAGCTGAAAGTAAGCAATCGAAAAGCCACTCGCCTGATCTTTGTCATCAACAAAATCAAACGGCGGCCAATCCATTTCGCTGGCAACACGAATCTCGGAATTTTCAGCCAGCCAGGCTTGTTCCTGCCCGGTCAATTCAACACCTGCCTGCCCGTTTACAGGGACAGAAAGACAAAACAGGCCAACCAGCAGAAAACTATAAATACGGCGCATAAAACTAGATTGAAACATCCTATTTAGAGATTACAAGCGGACCGATCTGACAATCCAGCGGCCCATGATAGAGTTGCAACCATTCAATCTGTTGCGCAAGATTATTTCCTGGCACCGATTGTTGTTGATATTGTATTCTCGCAGACTCTCCTAACTTTGCCTGCAACTGTTGCCAAGATTTTTTCAGAATGGGTTGTTGCGTCTGTAACAATTCAGTAGTGGGA
Organism: uncultured Chromatiaceae bacterium; assembly: GCA_945787785.1. Lineage (GTDB taxonomy): Bacteria > Pseudomonadota > Gammaproteobacteria > Tenderiales > Tenderiaceae > Tenderia. The sequence goes on along the minus strand of CALZIO010000013.1, from coordinate 27,630 downwards.
TATTCACCCATAGTTAGACCCAACAGCTCCCAGCCGCCACGTGCAACCCGCGGCCCGACTTCATGACGCAGTGTCTCGATCAAATCTTCAACACAACAACTTACTTGCTGCAACAAACAATCAGCTTGGCGCAGGCTTTGGCCTAGCTGCCAGTAAACCTCGGATGGCAGAAACCATTCCTTATGCTGTTGCGATGTGATTTCTGAAATAAATTCAGAACTGTCCGGGGCAGATGCTTCTTCTGATTGTATTGTTTTATTATTCGTCGCCACCTGCTTGACATCCCCCCGTTTACAAAACCACCACACCGGATTACTGGTCAATTCCAGCACATCATCCAACACCTGCAGCTGTTGCCATGCCGGCAATGCTGAAGTCACGGGCATCAACTCAGGTAAAAACTCCGCCCGCGAATATTGTGATTGAGTTTCACCCAACCATTCCAGGCCAGCTGCCTCTGTTGCCTGCTGCCATAACAAAGGGGATAGTGGTTTTTCACAAGCATGAAAAAAGGCATCAACCAGGCCGGCTGTGTTTGCCGTTTCGCTATGGGCTTCAAAGCAACTGAGTATGGGGTGAGGTTGCGGCAATTCTTCGATCACTTCAACGGCACGCTTTTTCAATGCTGGCGTATCTGCGTTTAATCCATGCCAGCGCAACCAGGCACTGGTCTGACGCAGCCAGAAACGGCTCATGGCCGGATAGGTAACGATACGCATCACACCATCCGGCTTAAGCATTCCAACCAGATGTTGTAATGTCACAGCTGGTTGCTCAGTATGATGCAGCATATTGTTGGCTAGAATGTAATCAAAGCCATCACTATCCTGCCATTCACAAACATCGGCTTCAATGGTAGTTACAGCTGGCAGACGATAGCCACGCAAGCGCGCCAAGCTAAGCATGTCACGGCTACGCGCCCAATGAATACGCCGCTGTAGTCTGGTTATCGAGCGATGACTAAGATCAAGTGCAACAATCTCTTTTGCACGGGGATGCATCTGCGCAACCACCAATGCTTCCAAGGTGCCACATCCTGCTACCAGAATTCGAATACCGAGATGGTTATCAGGCAAGATCTTTGGCAAGTGCTTATCACGCGCCAACTCTACAGCACGTTCATATTGCAGTGCTTTGCCCTGGTCTCTGCGCGGCAGGGCAAGGGCATTGATGGGGGGATAGGGAAAACGTTCGTATTGTTGCCGTACTGATTGCATCTCAATGCAGTTTTTTATGAACCAGGTCAATTGTATCGCCTGGATTAGGGGTGAATACTTTATGCGCCCCCAATGCCTTGATGCGCTCGGCCAGCGGTTCAATCGCCTCTGGTTCACCATGCACCAGAGCGATCGCTGGACGGTCTTTGAATTGCTTATACCAGTTCAGCAAACCATCACGATCTGCATGGGCCGAGAAACCACCAATGGTATGTATCTTTGCGGCGACACTGACCGTTTCACCCCAAAGACTGATCTGTTCAGCACCATCAACCAACTTACGCCCAAGCGTACCACGCGCCTGATACCCAACAATCAATACGTGTGTGTTCTGGCGCCAGATATTGTGTTTGAAATGATGTTTTATACGGCCACCTGAACACATCCCGCTGCCGGCAATCACAATCGCACCACTGCGAATACGATTAATCGCCATGGATTCTTCCGCTGTGCGGCTCATGTGCAGGTTTGGCAACATGAAGGGATTACCATTCTGTTGCCGGAATTTTGTTGCCTCCGGATCATAGACATCACTATGGCGAGCATAGGTCTCAGTCGCCTCGATCGCCATTGGACTATCGAGAAATATGGTCCAGCGATCCAAGTCCCATTTTTCATAATTAAGATTGAAGGCATACAACAACTCTTGCGTACGTCCGACTGCAAAGGCGGGAATCATGACGATACCTTTGTCGTGGCGCGCGCTGAGCAACACCTCTTCTAACTCAGCCCAGGTTTCATCCCAGGAACGGTGATCACGATCACCGTAGGTACTTTCCATTAATACCAGGTCGGCTTCTTCAATGATGGCTGGATCATTCAAAATAGGGGCACCATGATGGCCAAGGTCACCACTGAATACCAGTTTGCGCGTCACTCCATTATCACTTAGCCACATTTCGACAATACTTGAACCGAGAATATGACCGGCATCATTAAGGCGTATCTGTACGCCGGGAAGGATTTCAGTTTCAACACCGTAATCAAGCGGCACGAATTGATCCATCACCGCCTTGGCTTCTTCCAGGGTGTAAAGCGGTTCAAGCAGGGGCAGACGTTTGCGTTGCCGCTTGCGGTTTTCCCACTCCACTTCCCTTTCATTCAGATAACCGGAATCCTTCAATAAAATCTGGCACAAATCGGCACTGGCGTTTTGAGTGTAGATGGGCCCGCTATAACCTGCCTTGGCTAACAGCGGCAGGCGGCCCGAATGATCAAGATGAGAATGTGTCAACACCACTGCATCTATGTCACTGGCATCAAAGGGAAAGGGGACGCGATTGCGCGCCTCGTCTTCATATGAGCCCTGAATCAGGCCACATTCAACCAGCAGCTTGTGTTTGCCGACACTCACTAAATAGCAAGAGCCGGTGACTTCCTGAGCCGCACCTAAAAACTGAAGCTGTAACAAAGCCTGTCCTTTCAATTGAGTTACAACTTTTAGTATAAGCAATTTGTCTTAAGGTCTGTTAACACTAATTTCAAATTAGTGTTAACAGACCTTAATGTATCTCTTCAATGTGTCTCTTCGATCAGTAAAAACTAAATATTCAGCACGAAAATGACGATTAACTGCATATAGTGGTTTGATGTGGAGTATGCAACATGTGGGGACGACCAATCCGGTGTCCACGGAAGTTAACAACAGTTTTTTCGGCATTGTTGATCATTTGCCTGTGTTTTTCCACCCCCAGTGTCAACGCCCTGACAAGCATCGAACAGCCATTTGATCAGCTAGTCTCTGAATCAGATCAGATTCTGATTGGCACTGTCAGCCAGATCAGCAGTTTTTGGGGCCATGGCCGCGCTGCTGACACTATTTTCTCAACTATCCAACTTAGCGAAATCGAACACATTAAAGGCGAGTTAAAATCATCTGAATTCAGCCTAAAAGTAATTGGTGGCGTGATCGGTGACCAGGCCCAGTTCTATCCAGGGCTGCCTCAATTTGTCAGCGGGCAACGCTATCTACTCTTCGTTAAAGGCAACAACCGCGTTATGTTTCCCATCACTGGTGTGACCCAAGGATTCTACCGCGTTCAATGGGATGCGGGGCAGGAACGGCAAATTGTCATTCCGGCAACGGGTAACAGCTCAATGCCATTGAGCCGCAACGCCAGAAACATTACCCACCAACACGCCAATCCAGGCAAGGATCTCACCAGCCTTATCAGCCAGATCCGCACCAGCATGGGGCAAGTTGATTAGGCATGATCTACCAGCGCTTGTTAATTGCCCTGCTCACCTGTCTCTGCCTGATCGATCAAGGCTGGGCCTATTCCTATCGTGGTCAACAGGGAGGTAACTCTTCCGGCCCGACTGACACAGGCGAAGCCATTGCCTGGCATCAGCGCCAAGTCATGATGGGACTCAACTTTGGACCCGAGTGGAATGAAAGCGCCCGTTTAGCGCTGCAACAATGGAATGAAGCTGGCGCAGAATTTGAGTGGCATGCCGCCAACTACAGCACCCAACCCTGTCTCAATGACGGTATCAACAGTACCGGTTGGTCTGATGTCACCTGCGGTTCCGAATGGGGCAGCATTGTTGCCACTACCCGAATCAGCATGAGCAAGGTCGGGGGCAAGTGGTATATCAATGATACCGATGTTCTCTTCAATTCAGGGCTGAAGTTTGATACCTACTCGGGACAGATGCGCTACGATGAACAAGGCAAACCCGTGTATGACTTTATCCGTGTAGCCCTGCATGAGTTTGGACATGCTGCCGGACTCTTGCATCCGGACGAGTCAGGGCAACGCGTAGACTCCATCCTCAATACCGGCAACAAAAGCCTGTCTGTAGATCATTTGCAAGATGATGATATTCAGGGGATACGCCAGCTCTATTCCGATGGCCAGGGCAGCAGCCTCGATATCATCATCGATGGCTTCAGCAGTTATACAATCGACGACAATCAGATCAGCATCGCTATCGACTCTCTGCACAGTTACCGCAACAGCGACAGCAGGGAACTGACGCTTCAGATCCGCGCCAGCACATCTCTCGACAGCAGCAGTTATTATGTTGTGGGTCAGATTGATCTGGGCACATTGGGACAGACAGAACAACGTCAGATAGGTGTGCTGACAACAGACTACACCTCGCCCCCGGCCGGGCTGCACAGTATCAGCCTGGCCCTGCTTGAACAAAAACGTCCTGAACCACTTTATAGTCAGGCCATTGGTTACCTGGAGGTTCGCAGCGACACTGTCCAGACTGACACGCTTGCCACCGAGACAAGCAGCAGTGCGCTTAGTGATGGTGGCGCGGGATCAAGCGGCGGCATCTTTTTGTTTGGATTGGTTGCGCAATTGTTATGGCGCAGAGCGTTTCCCGCTAATGCCAAACGTAGTGGCAGATTTATTTAATTCTTTTTACATACCAGCACTTAGGCATGGTCCGGGGGCTGCTTTTTTGCTAAAATACGCAGCCTTTTTAAGCAGCTGCAAAGGTAGCCTACGATGTTTGAACCGCGCGCCAATCCCAGTGCCAATATCAAAAACGATATTCTCTCTGGCCTGACAGTTGCACTGGCGCTAGTACCCGAGGCGGTCGCCTTTGCCTTTGTTGCTGGTGTCGACCCCCTGGTCGGATTGTATGCCGCCTTTTTGGTGGGCCTGATTACCGCTGCCATCGGCGGCCGCCCCGGAATGATCTCCGGCGCCACCGGTGCCCTGGCGGTGGTCATGGTGGCACTGGTAGCCGATCACGGCGTCGAATATCTTTTTGCCACCGTGGTGTTGATGGGCATCATTCAGATCAGCGCCGGCGTATTAAAGCTGGGTAAGTTCATCCGCATGGTGCCTTACCCGGTCATGCTTGGCTTCGTCAACGGTCTGGCAATTGTAATCTTCCTGGCCCAGCTGGGGCAGTTTCAGATCACCACCGAAAGTGGCGGCAAGGAGTGGATGAGCGGCAGCGCCCTGTGGATGTTGATTGGCCTGATAGCCCTAACCATGGCCATCATTCATTACCTGCCCAAGTACACTAAAGCCATCCCCTCATCTCTGGCGGCAATTCTGGTGGTCAGCCTGATCGTGATCCTTTTCAATGTTGACGTACGCACCGTCGGCGACCTGGCCTCCATTGCCGGGGGCTTCCCTGATTTCCATATTCCAGCCGTACCCCTGACCTGGGAAACCCTGTGGATCTGCCTGCCTTACGCATTTATCCTGGCCACCATCGGCCTGATCGAATCGCTGTTGACCCTGACTCTGATCGACGAGATTACCGAAACTCGCGGCCGTGGCAACAAGGAGTGCATCGGCCAGGGCACTGCCAACGTGGTCACGGGCTTCTTCGGCGGCATGGGTGGCTGCGCCATGATCGGCCAAAGCATGATCAATGTGAACTCGGGCGGCCGCGGCCGCCTTTCCGGCATCTCGGCGGCGCTGTTTCTGCTCTGCTTCATACTGTTTGCTTCCAGCCTGATCGAGATGATCCCACTGGCAGCCCTGATCGGCGTCATGTTCATCGTCGTCATCGGCACCTTTGAATGGTCCAGCTTTCGTATCCTGGGCAAGATTCCTAAATCAGATGCCTTTATTATCGTGTTGGTCTCGGGTGTCACAGTCGCCACCGACCTTGCCATTGCCGTTATTGTTGGCGTCATCGTCTCAGCACTGGTGTTCGCCTGGGATACCGCCAAGCGCATGGATGCCGACCGCCATACCGACGAAAACGGCACCAAGATCTATGCTATGCATGGGCCATTGTTCTTTGGCTCCATCCACAGCTTCAAGAACCTGTTTGATCCCCGCAATGATCCCGACGATGTCATCATCGACTTCGTCAATACCCGCGTCTATGACCATTCGGGCATCGAGGCAATAGATGCGGTGGCCGAGCGCTATCTCAATGCCGGCAAGACCCTGCACCTGCGCCACCTGAGCCCGGAATGCCGTAAACTATTGCGTCGGGCGGGTGACCTGGTAGAAGCCAATTACATTGAAGATCCTAAATACCACGTTGCCGACGACAGTTTGGCCTAGGCCAGCCAATAAACAGCCTGGATATCATTCCAGGCTGGCTTTACCTTTTTGCGCTCCATTCAAACGCCCTTCTGGCAACAAATCCATACAAAACCATTAAAGAAAACAGGGCGATTCTCGATATAAATAATATGCATAACTTCTCGATTTGGTACGAGACAGTTTATATACGCAACTTTTTGAATGTGTTCGGGGGCCTCATTATCCATGAAAATCAATCTGCCTGTCACAGGTAAAGAACAATCGTTTAGCGAATCAGAGCGCATAATTTCAACCACTGACGCCAAAGGCAGTATCACCTCATATAACGATACTTTCTTTAAAATCAGCGGCTTTCCTGCAGAAGAGCTGGATGGTAAAAATCACAATGTAGTGCGTCACCCCGACATGCCAGCCGCCGCATTTGAAGATCTATGGAAAACGCTCAAACAACAACACTCCTGGATGGGTATCATAAAAAACCGCTGTAAAAATGGTGACCACTACTGGGTTGATGCCTTTGTTACCCCCATCACTGAAAATGGTGAAATTGTCGAATTCCAGTCCGTGCGCAGCAAACCCGATGCCGATCGGGTCAAACGGGCAGAAGCGGTATATCAACGCATTAACGAAAACAAACCTGCATTCGGGTCACAGCTTTCACTGCAAAACAAGCTTTATATCAGCATGGTTATCAGCCTGCTGCCGCTGTTAGTCGTCGCTTTCGTAGCCCCACAGCAGAGCTGGATAGCCGCCATTATTTCTCTGGCACTCGGCTTAGGCCTGACCACCTGGGCAATAAAACCATTGCTACAACTCTGCCAGCAGACCAAACAGCAGGTCGATAATCCAATGATGTCCTATATCTATACCGGCCGCACGGATGAGATCGGTCAGTTGATACTGGCGAATAAAATGTACCGTTCACAACTGGATGCCGTCGTTTCCAGGCTGGACTTCTCTACAGACCTGCTTTCCGAATCGGCAAGCACTTCAGCCCAAATCGCCCAACGGACCAATGACTGTATTCACAAACAACAACAAACTGTTTCGGAATTTGCCACCGCCATCACCCAAATGAGCAGTGCAATTTTGGAAGTCGCACAAAACACCCAAATAACGGCTGAATCAACTCAAGAGGCCAATGCAGAAACGGACAAAGGCAAAGTGACGACCAACAATACCATTCAAGGTATTCACTCTTTGGCCCAGAACATCACCTCAGCCACCGATGTGGTCAATCGTCTCAATGAAGAAAGCCAGGCGATTAGCAGCGTGCTCGATGTAATTCGTGGAATCGCCGAGCAAACTAACCTGCTGGCACTGAATGCAGCCATTGAGGCCGCCCGTGCGGGTGAACAAGGACGTGGATTTGCGGTTGTTGCCGACGAAGTGCGTACCCTGTCGGCCAGAACACAGGAATCCATTGCCGAAATTGAATCCATGATTAAACGTGTGCAGGATAGCGTTCAGGAAGCAACTTCCACCATGGTGGAGAGCTGCAGCAAAGCAGAAAGCTGTAGTGATCAATCCAATGCCATCGCTGAATTTTTAACCACGATCACCGATTCAGTAAGCAACATTAGCGATATGACCATACAGATAGCCAATACCGCAGAAGAACAGAGCGCAGTCTCTGAAGAAATTAAAAATAACGTAAACAGCCTAACTGAACAGGCCGGTCAATCTGTCGAGATCGCCAATGAAAACGACCATATCAGCCAGGATCTGACTAGCCTCACGGTGCAATTAAAAAAACTGGTGCGTCAGTTCCAGTAACGGTGAAGTAAGGTAAACTTGAACGCTTTTACCCGAAAGGTAAATAATGGAAACCCGCTTCATCGACCAATCCAGCGACCTGGCGCTTGTGTGCCAAGAGTTTGCCAACAGTGAATTCGTGAGCGTTGATACCGAGTTTGTCCGCGAGCAGACTTATTATCCCCAACTTGCCCTGATCCAGATCGCCAATGATCAGCTTATTACCTGCATCGATCCCGTGGCAATTGAAGACCTGACACCCGTTAAAGAGCTATTTGCCAATCCAGCAGTTACCAAAGTGTTTCATGCCGCTGGTCAGGACATGGAGATCTTTTATCTGCTGTTTGGCGAACTGCCCCAGCCGCTGTTTGATACCCAGGTAGCGGCGACCGTGCTGGGATACGGCGATCAGATCGGTTATGCCGCGCTGGTAAAAGAACTGCTCAATATAGAATTGGATAAGAGCCACACGCGCACCAACTGGCTGCAACGACCGCTTGATGCAAAGCAGATCACTTATGCCGAAGATGATGTGCGCTATCTGGCCGAGCTTTACCCCATGCTGGTCAACAGCCTGGAAAAACAAGGCCGAACAAAGTGGCTGGACGAGGACTTTGCCGCCCTGACTGATCCCAGTCGCTACCAAATTGAGCCGCAAAATGCCTGGAAAAAAGTAAAAGGGACCAACAAACTCAAGGGCTTACAACTGGCCATCTTGCAACAACTGTGCATTTGGCGGGAACAGCGAGCTATCGATAAAAACAAGCCGAGGCGCTGGATTGCCGCTGACAACATCCTGCTAGACATCGCCCGCCTGCGCCCCAAGGATATAGAGGGCTTGGAAAAAATCCGCGGCATGCCTGCAAATTTATTACAGCGCCACGGTAAAACCCTGCTGCAATGCCTGCGCGACGCCGAAGCCACCCCAAAAGAGCAGTGGCCAAACCAGTCACGCCCCAAACGCCTGTCAAACAATGATGAAGCGCTGGTTGACGCCCTCACCACCATCATCAAGCTCTGCGCCGATCAACACCAGATTACCGCAAGCACCCTGGCCAGCCGCAAGGAGCTGGAACAACTGGTGCGTGGTGAGCGCGAGCTACCGATTTTGACTGGCTGGCGCCGCCATCATGGTGGTGAGCAATTGCTCAACTTCCTCGAGGGCAAGAGCCAGCTGGCGATACAACAAGGCCAGTTGACACTCGCCAACCAGGCATAATGGCCCCAAAAATCAGCAGGGGAAAGCCGCAGTAAAGCTTGTTATTATATTGTCCAATTCGGTATGTACCCACAACACAGGAATAACTATGAATACATCAGCAGTTGACTGGACGATTGCCGCCCATCTCGAATATAACGATAAAAATGATGTTGTTGTAGTACAGCAGCAGGCAGGCGAGATCAGTGTTACCAAATTGGACACAAGCGCCGCTACCGGTCAGGACATTAATCATGTGGCAACCTTCTGGGGTATCAATGATCGCGGTGAGGCACTGGTTTATGACCCGGTCAGCAAAGAGGTATCACACCAAACTGAAATAGCATCAGATACCCGTTTTGCCTACGCCTATCGCGATCCAAATTCTGTGCGCGTCTGGTTCATGAATGATGGTGATAAAAACGGTAACGACACCCTAGCCTGTGATGGCGAAGGGTCTTCTGTCACCATCGCCGCCAAGACCAATGGCAAGGCCGAGCTGGTAGACACCTTGTGTGTTGGCCGTGGCCATCATGTCACCACCTTTGTTGGTCCAACGGCGAAGGCGGGCAATATTCCACACCGTGCCTTTGTCAGCAACCTGAAAGATGGTGTTATCCACGTGATTGGCAACGATCCCAATGATGCCGTCAGTTTTCTGAAAATCATTGCCACTATCAATTTGTGCGACCCGCATTTTGAAGACAATGCTGACACCAATATTCCTAACAACGCCTTTCCCCACGGCATGGAGTTTTCTCATGCTACAGGCAAACTGTATAACCTCAACAATGGCTATAACACTGTTGCGGTAATTGACCCCTTAAGCCACGAAGTCGAAAACTCAATCAGCATGAAGGTGAGCAGCAATTTATTGCTAAGCCGTTGCGGAAACTTTTTGATTGGCAAAGGGGCGGATCGTAAAGTAGACCCAGAACATGTCATGGGGCGTCTCTGTGTATTGGATGCCCGCAAGGAAGAGATCACTACTGTCCTGGATATTAAGGATTTCTACCCCAGCGTTTACCGCTTTAATCCCAAGGGCGATAAATTGTATGTCACTGCGGCCGCAACGGGTAAAGATGTGCAATTCGATAATCTGCGCACCGATATTGTTCAGATCTATGACACCAGCAAACTGCCTGAACTCAGTCTTATTAAAGAGATCAAACTCGAAGAATGCAGTTCTGGCCGCCGGCCGATTGCCTTTCTGGAACGGGGCGATGATGCACCCATCGTTTTCATACCTAATCCAACTCAGGGAAGCCTGGCAATTATTGATGGTGACTCAGACCAAGTCATCAACACCGTCAGCATCGGTGATGGCAATATCAAGGAATTCAGCTTCTCCTTCTGGAACGATCGTGCAATCTACGGTGCCTAAGCAATAAGCAACATGTTGCGGCCCTTTCCGGGCCGCAGTTTAATCAAGCAGAGAAAAATTATGAAAGTAGTAAAAGCAATCCTGTATGGATTTTGTCTGTGCCTGTTAGTTTTTCAGCAGGCCAATGCCGCCAATAAGGATGAACAGATCAACACCATCCTGGAAGAAACGGGCTTTAACAAGCTCCTGCAACATGTTCCTGAATTCGCCCAATTAGTGTTAAAACAAAGTAGCGGTGCGCTTGAGCCAGAAGTTAACTCCGCCCTTAGCGCTGCATTTTCGCAGGCCTTTGCCACATCCACGGTTCAGCGAGATGTGATTAGCTTAATAAATGCACACTATGATGAAACTCACGCCACGGCCTATATCAAAATACTACAGACACCACTTTCGAAAAAGATGGCTGAGCTTGAGCGTAAGACTAACGACCCAGCCAACCGGCAAGATATGATGGTATTTGCCACTGCATTACAAGAAAATCCACCACCCCACTCTCGTAGCACGTTAATTGAGCGCCTGGACAAGGCAAATCATGCAACTGATTTCAGCGTTGATATGCAAACAGCCTTTTTCAAAGCCATCTTTGTTGCCATTGAACCTGTCATGGAAGCGGACATGCGTCTGGGTGAAGGTGAGCTGGAAAAAATGGTCGACGAAGTACACACATCATTGGAAGAGAGTTTGCGCAACAACACTCGCGCCTCTTATTCATATGCCTTTCGTAATATCAGCGACGCTGAATTGACAAAATATATTGAATTATGCGAATCGGAAGACTATCGCTGGGCTATTCAATTGCTTGGCAACGCAATGATCTCAGCGATAAACCAGGCGGCTGATCGCGCTGCCTTATTGATGGCGGACGCCAGTAGTCAATAATAAAAAAGCCCGCATAAAGCGGGCTTTTATTCAGCACTTGGAGTAGCGCTTAATCTGTAGGCATAACGTTAGTTGCTTGAAGACCTTTAGCGCCATTCTCTGTTTCAAATGACACTTTTTGACCTTCAGCCAAAGATTTGAAACCTTCTGCCTTGATTGCAGAAAAATGTACGAAGACATCATCACCACCATCAGCCGGAGTAATAAAACCAAAACCCTTGCTGTCGTTAAACCACTTTACTGTACCTGTTGCCATTTTACTTTTACCTCAAATTACAATTATCTCTATTTACACACATGCACCGAGGGTGATTTATAGATCTCCTGATCGTCACAAAAACCACCATCAATATCTGCGATTTGGCCAGTATAGCCACATATTAAACCGCTATACAAGTTTTATTTGATTAACATTTTATGACGAAAAAGCTAATCAGATTGGGGACTCCATTCTCCCGTGAAGGGCTCAAGATCCTTGGCATGAAGACGCCCTCCGACGTAAAGATCACTCAAAGTATCGCGCACAATTACCTGCTCACCTTCATATTTCCATTCACCCGCAATAACCATCTCAAACATTGTCACCATTATGTCGTCCAGACGAATCGTATATTCTTTAGCCAGGCTGGTGAAATCATCCATCGTCAAAGGCTTACCATTTTTCTGAAATTGCTCTTTGGCAAGATTTGCCAGAGCCACATCCCAAGCTGGAACATCAACATCAGGATCTTGTGTTGAATTAGTCATACTTATTCCTCTCCCCTTGCTTTTCGTCATAGTAAATAATGTTACATAAGATAGCCATTATATTTAGATGGTACTCAGAATTGGTCTACCTGATAACCACGCTGCTGCAATAGGGCAAGAATCCCTTCCTCCCCCGGCAAATGACCCGCGCCGATAACAACAAAATAACTGCCCCCACGGTCTGCCATAGCATGTAACTTGTCGGTCATACTCTTATTACGATCGGTCATAATTAGTTTGTTTAGCCGTTCGGAACCGGGTGATTCCAACATCCCTTCTTTAAACAGGTCTTGAATCCCCTGTTTATCACCCGTACGCCAATAGCCCAACATCTTGTCAAAAAAGGCCTTGCCATTCGCAATCTCGCGTAATGTCTCTTCCAACATCAACACCTGTTCTTCTGTGCTCAATTGATCAAACAGCGCCAACTGCCAAGCAAGACCTTCCAGCTCAACAATTTTCTTTTTATCTTTTGCCAGACTTAAAAAGTGGGCATCAATACCTTTCTCTTCAGAAAAACCCATCTTATTTAACGCCAGAGCAGTTAAGGTCATTGAAACAAACCAGGGCTTCTGCATACTCAGCAATTCAACCGGCATGCCAAGTTCAACTGAAACGTCGCGTAAACGTATCCAGGTTTTTTCTGAGAGATGTTGTTGCAGATTCGAACCATCGAGATACATGGCCTTGCTCGCCACCAACTGAGCCATTTGCACCGGGTCAACACTCAAGATATCTGCTTCAACTACAAGCGCATCTGATTTGTTAAACATTGACGTCATCACCATCGGCAAGGGGTACATCTCTGCTGTGCCAAAATGGATCGAACCAAGCAGATAGAGCGTACCTTTGCCCGAACTGGCTTGCCAGAAAAAGTGACTGCCTGGGCTATCAGATTCAAGCGACTGTTTTGCAACCGATGAACTCCTGATTGCCACTGGCGCCAAGCCTTCGCAGGGCTGATCCTGAAAACGGGTTGCACCATTACCATCTTTACAACGGTAAACTTCAGCCTGCGCCAAGCTGACGAACAACAACCCCAGCAGCAGGTAAAAAACCTTTATGATTTTATGTCGCCCCAACATGCCCATATTATCGACCTGCTCCTGAATTTATTGATAGCTCAATAACAGCGCTCACAACGTTGATGATACGCCTTGAAAATATTGTTAATTTGCTCAATCAAACTATTTTTCACAGCCACTGACCCTGGTTAAATCCAGCCAGCCTGGCACGCATGCGCCTGACATGGCTGCCTTCCCAAAATGCTTTTTGGCACACAGGGCAATACAGCACCTGCTGTCCATTCAATAAAACATCTTCCGGCACTTGATCAATGATCATAGCTTTATCGTCGGGCTCCATGGTATTTAGTTTTTGGTTACACAGTAAACAACGCATAAAAGGCGCCTTAAGCCAATTTATATCAAGCAAGCCAGACAACTCTTGCACACAACCCGGCACATCATTGGCACTTAATAATACGACAATATCGTGGTAATCCGGGTGTTCTAATAACAATTTTCGATCCCGAGTAATAAACGCCCGCGCCTCTTTACGCGCCAGTGTTAATAATTCATTGTCAGGCTGGCCATCTGTTGCGATCAAGGTATCGCAACCCGAAGCTCGCAACAAACGCCCCAGCCCTTGCAGCATTTCATCACAGATAAATCTATCCTGTTTCACTGCCCGCCACCATAACTATCACAATCAGTATTTATGTTATTACTAATGAGACACTGATTAGTTCGTTTTTCGTCATTCCGGCGCAGGCCCATTACTGTCCGGAATAAATTAATAGAAATCTAGTATAAGCAAGCTACGACACTGGTGTGAGGAACAAGAGTCGTGTTTGAGACTTAACTATTTAAATTTTGGCAAGAGACTAAACTAATACTCGTCATTCCGGCGAATACCCAAAGGGCACAAAGGCCGGAATCTATTTAACTGCGGAGACCCTGGATGCCCGCCTACGCGAGCATGACGAGTATTTTTTCAATATTTGCTGTTATTTTGAGCATGTTGTCTTGATTATAACTTCTGGTCATAGCTGCTCTAATTATTCCGGACAGTAATGGGCGCAGGCCGGAATCTACTAAGGCATTGAATTAGAACCACTGGATTCCGGGTCTCGACCCTATGTTCCTGACAGGGTCTACCTCGCCCATCCGTGGGCTCGTACGCTTTGCTTCGCCCGGCTTGTGCCCGTTCTTTGGGTAAATGACGAATTAGTCAGAGTCTCCCTAAACTATATAGAACCGTGCGACGATAACACTACATATAGTGAGGGTAGACGAATATCAAGAGGAAGAACCATGCATATTTATGATGAAAAAAATAATCGCTGGATAACGCATCGCGATACCGCCGAATATCAACAGCGCAAACGCACACTTCGTGATTACTGGACCCTCGGCCTGATTTCAATCCTCCCATTCACACCCGGCATTCAGATAACAATAGTATTATTGGCCGTTTTTGTCTCACTTAGCTTTCTCGATGAAACTCCCTATCAATCGAAGTGATTAGAGCCTATTAACGCGACTTTGTAATGAGTGTTAACAGACCCTAGCAAACAATAGTTGCCAAACAAGCACTAAAAGCTACAATGCCTGTGTGCAAGCATCCCAGACTGTAATCAAAAAATTCTCTATCAACCAGCATGGTCGCGATTTTATTGTGGGTGATATCCATGGCTGTTTTGATGATCTCGATCACGAACTCAATCGACTGAACTTCAACGACCAAACTGATCGCCTGTTTTCCGTCGGCGACCTAATCGATCGTGGCCCCGGCTCGGATAAAGTACTTAACTGGCTCAACCAGCCGTGGTTCCACTCCTGCCTCGGCAATCATGAGGAGATGATTTTGACGCTTCCGGCCGAGAGCGCAGAGGGTCAAAACTGGTACAACAGTTACGGTGGCGATTGGTGGCTGACACTCGACCCAGCGGCCAAAGATGCATTTCGTACAGCCTTTGCCAAGCTACCTCTGGTGATTGAACTTGAGACACACCATGGCATGGTGGGCCTGGTCCATGCTGACATTCCAAAAGGTTTGGATTGGCCCAGATTTGTGCGTCTGTTAAAGATGGGTGATTTGGACACGCGTAAAACAGCTTTATGGGGCAGAAGCAGACTGAAGCGTTTTATTAGCAGTCCAGTAAAAGGGATCCACCGCGTTGTTTGTGGCCACACTGTTACGCCAAAACGCAAAATAGTCACCAAGGCCAATGTCTGGTTTATTGAAACCGGCGCCTTTCTGCAAGACGACATTGCTGGCCTGACCGTGCTCAGCACAGAGCAACTATTCGAATAACAGTACGGATAAAGATCATGCTTGATGGAATTCAACATTTCCTAAATGAAGCCAGCGCAATTATCTGGGGACCGGCGATGCTGGTTTTACTGCTCGGCGCCGGCGTTTATTTAACCATCGGCTTAAAAGCGATGCCATGGCGCAAAACCATGGCGGCTTTTGGCTTGTTGTGGCGGGGACGCAAACCCGAAGGTAAAGGGGATATCACCCCGTTTCAGGCCTTGATGACTGCCCTCGCCGCCACCATTGGCACTGGCAATATTGCCGGCGTTGCCACCGCCATCGCCCTGGGTGGCCCAGGCGCTGTTTTCTGGATGTGGATCACCGCGCTGGTGGGCATGGCAACCAAATACAGCGAGGCGGTGCTGGCGGTGCGCTATCGTGAAGTGGATGAACGCGGCCGGCATGTGGGCGGCCCCATGTACTACATCAAGAATGGACTCGGCGCCAAATGGCACTGGCTCGGTATCGCCTTTGCCGGTTTTGGCATGCTCGCGGCATTTGGTATCGGCAATATGGTGCAGGCCAATTCAGTTGCGGATGCCTTTGAATCCACCTTCAGCATCCCTACCTGGGTCACCGGTTTGGTAGTTACCGTTGCCGCCGGAGCGGTCATTCTGGGAGGCATCGGCCGTATCGCCCAGGTTGCCGCCAAACTGGTGCCTTTCATGGCGATTGCCTATATCGGTGGATCGCTGGTTGTGATCTTCAGCAACATTGCAGAGGTGCCGGCTGCGCTGATGACAATCATTAGCCATGCCTTTACGGGCACTGCCGCCACGGGTGGATTTGCCGGCGCTGCCGTTTGGGCAGCGATTCGTTTTGGCGTCGCGCGAGGCGTGTTTTCCAATGAAGCCGGACTGGGTAGCGCGCCCATCGCCCATGCCGCCGCCAAAACCAATGATCCCATTCATCAGGGCATGATTGGCATGCTTGGAACCTTCATTGACACTATTATTGTCTGCACCATGACGGCACTGGTGATTGTGCTCACTGGCGCCTGGACCACTGGCGAAACCGGTGCGGCGTTGTCAGCCCAGGCATTTGCGACTGCCCTGCCCGGCGTTGGCAACTACATCGTCAGCTTTGGACTGATTATATTTGCTTTTACCACTATACTGGGCTGGAGCTACTACGGGGAACGCTGCGCCGAGTTCTTGTTCGGCGTAAAGGTGATTCTGCCCTATCGGATTCTTTGGCTGATTGCCATCCCGCTGGGCGCCATGGGTAAGCTGGGAATGATCTGGCTATTGGCCGATGTGCTGAATGGTCTGATGGCCCTACCCAACCTTATCGCGCTGATCTTGTTAAGCCCAATGGTGTTCAAGATTACGCGGGAGTATTTCGCAAAATAATTGTTGCTGTGACCAGGAAAATTATATTGAAGAAGCGGGAAAACTCTGTGACTGGCATGGAGAAAGCCAGCCACAGATAGCCAGGTTAGCTAGCTTTATAGATCATCCATAAAGGCAACACCATTAAGCTAATACCCAAGACGACATTCACCATGGCAGCTATCGGAATCGACGCAATACCAACAATCATCGCGCCCAAAGCCATAAAAGGATTGGATTTCTTTGCACTCATTGTTATCTCCCGATGCCAGTCTGGCATTCTCGAACACACCAGAGCTGGAACTGTTTTTGTTTATTGGATACAGGCATTCCCCCTCTGGAATACCCGACTGCGATAATACAGTAATGGATAATACCTGAGCGCGCAAGTACGTTATTTGGGGCAAAGGTGT
This sequence comes from uncultured Chromatiaceae bacterium, assembly GCA_945787785.1. GTDB lineage: Bacteria > Pseudomonadota > Gammaproteobacteria > Tenderiales > Tenderiaceae > Tenderia. The sequence continues at coordinate 10,409 of CALZIO010000013.1, read as the reverse complement.
GGTAGGAAAAGACACCCGAGCCGGGAACGGCTCAGGCATGGATTCAGGATGACAATTTAGTTGGCCAGAAGCCAGAGGCGTGAATGAGACACAGGCTCAATCACCGACAGCTTTTCTATCACCTCATCAGTTTCACCACAGATCAGCGTAACAACTCCATCCTGGGCATTTGAAGCAAACACCAGTTGCGTCTTGCCATCCTGCGCCAGAAAATCGAGTGTACCGGTGGGGCTATCCAGACGCAGCTCTGCCGCCTGTTTCAGTTTTGGCAGTGCCGTCAGATCAAACACCAACACCGCATCTGTTTTTAGATTGGCCTGTTGCTGTTCACTGCCAGACGATGAGGTAGTGAGGTAGAGCTTGCTGCCTTCGGTGTTGAAGAAATATTTGCTGATATAGACATCGGGCAGATCGATCTGATCCAGAATTTCATTGTTAGTGACATCCAGCACCGCCATTTTGGCAATCACATGATCAGCATCCGACTTGCGATCAGCACCACGGCCAATGACATAACGGCCACAGGGACTGATGAACAAATTACTAAAACCTTTGAACGGGATACGCTGCTCAATCTCATGGCTGAGCGGATCAATCACCGCAATCGTGCCATAACCATTATTGAGGTTATACACCTTGCCGGACACCTTGGAATAAACCAAGCCATGAGGAAAGGCATTATTGGGAATTTGTGGTGCATCAAAACCATCTTTCTCCGGCTCACACAGGTTGATGGTAGCAACCACTTGAAGATAACTCTCTGATTTAGCTGGATCACTGCCAATCACTGACAAGGTGCCATCTATGAGATTACTCACATAGGCCTGATGCGGCACTTGCGGCGCCTGCTCAGAGGGATAACTGAAATTACACTGGTGATGTCCACGACCTACACAGATGGTCTTGAGATATTTAACATCCGCACTGGCGGTGTTCTCCACAACGGTGACAGAGGAACCCTTGTCTCCGCAATTGAGCGTGTCATTACCGGTTTCCTTTTCACCATCATACATAAACCAATCACGGTTAGAGTTTGGATCAGAATAGATGTGGGCGGGAAAGGCATCGACGATGAAACTGTCGCTGATAGTTATTTGTTTGCTGGCCGGATCAAGAGTGATGGCCTGGTCAGTTTCTGTCAGACCGACAAACACGGGCTTGAGTCCCTTATCTTTACCACTCTCGCCAGCGGCGGGGAGTTGCTTGGTGTCAAGATTGCCATTTCTACGTCGCACCACGGTGACAGAGCCGGTGTTACGATCACCTGAGTAGTATGCCAATGAAAAATCGTGTGTCTTCTTATCCAAAACCATCACCTTAAACTGAAATGCAGGGTAAATTGAAAAACTAGCGGGGCATTATACTCCAACGCAACGGCACAAACGCCCACATACTTAATGGAAAAATATAAAAAATCAAGCGTCTTGCGCGACTTCCTGGACCAACACCCATGGGGCCACGACCACTGCCCAAAAATCAGGCTGGCGCTCGACCCAGTCCTTGACCTCATCCATGGAAGGGTGACTAACGACATCTGATTTCATCCAGGCCTCGATATTTGCTTTATTATCCTCGGCCACGCAAACTGCCACATCGATCAAATCCAGCGATTTATCAACATTGATCACCGCACCTCGAGCGAAATGGCGTTCCAATTCAGGCCAGGACAATTTTCCCGTCTCGGCATTCAACCGGGTGCGCAAATCTGCGTTTGCTTCATCCATTATGTTCCCTCCCTGTCTACATAAGGTAATGCAGTATACAACGGCGCTGGTTAACCGTCCGCCCCCTCTTAACTCTCTGGCTCCGACTCAGGTAAACCTATCCGTGCCCAGACAAACAACATACGAACCAGCAACCACTGCACAACAACGTAGAAAGCCAGTGCCACCATTACAAACAGCGTGGGCTGCTGCCGCAACACGGCTCCCAACCCTGGATTGGGGTTGTAATTTAAAACGGGTAAGGAGGCCAATCGATCCCGCGCCAATGACTCTCGTTCACTAATTATCATCACCAGCACGCTATCAATGATTGCCAGCATCACATATTCACCCCCATCCGAGGCAAAGTGGCGCGCCCACAAGTCTTGTTCTTCATTTTGATGTGGGATCATCTCCTTTAGATTAACAAGCGCTGCGCTGGCTGAATCATGCACATCAAATATTGCCAACATGGCATTACTACCATCGGGATAATCCGCCGCCACACTGGCGACAATCCCACTCAGGTCATTCACAACATCGACCGTGTACTTATCCGCCCCTTCACCTAAAGCAAGCTGATAGTTAACAATGCGGCCGTTTTCAACGCTGAGAAGCTCCTGATCAACTGACAAGGGGGGCTGACCCGGGAATATCAATACCATCAGCGGTGCGATTACCGCCACAACCAAGTATGACCACGTTAAGAATCGCCGCAGCGGGGTCGGCAAATCCAGAGCTCTCATAAAAAGCGAATCCTAATAATCTTAACTGCCTGACTGACTGACAGCCATTGTATTTCTGATGAAAAACAAATAATTATCCTGTTACTGATTCGAGACGATAACCATGATGATAGATTGAGCTCAGCCGCCAGCCTGTGTCTTCACCCAGATTAAGTTTTTTTCTCAGCCGGCTGATATGCGTATCCAATGTCCGTGTATTTAAATCGGCACTATGGCCCCATACACTTTCAAGTAAATGTGAACGGGATAACAAGCGGCCTGAATTGCGGAACATGAACAGAGCCAGCTCAAACTCTTTTTGAGTCAGCGTCACAGGCGCGTCATCAACGTAGAGTTGATTACTCTGAGTATCGAAACGAAACCTGTCAAATTTCTGTGAATTATTTGTGTTTTTCTGAACACCTCTCACCCGGCGCAACAGGGCGTGGATCCTAGCCTTTAAAACGACTGGCTTTAGCGGTTTGGTCACATAATCATCAGCGCCATGTTCCAGAGCATACGCCAGATCATCCTCGCAATCCCGCTGGGTAACAAATATTACCGGGATTTTCCAATCCAGATTATCTCTGATCCAGGCCAGCACTTCGGCACCATTAAACTTGGGCAAATACCAATCGAGCAAAATCAGATCATAGCTATCCTTTTGCAATGCCTTGATTGCTTTTTCACCATCTTCAAAAAGATGGCAATCAAACGCCTCTTCCACCAACCATAGCTTTAGTAACGCCGCTTGGACGGGATCATCTTCAACAATGGCAATTCGCATTCTTTGACTTGCTACCTTCAGATTAGGAAAAAACCTAGATTTTTAACACAATGTCTTATGGCCCACTTCTGGAAATCAGAGCAATCCAATTGTAAACAAATGTTAACCGACACCTGGTAACAATAGACACTTTTCATGACGAAGGGCAAGTAGGAAGTCCGTGGCTATCGATAAATAAATCCGGGATACCTCGAATTGTCATGCGGCCCAGCTGTAAGTCAGTCACTAACTTTCGAATCACGGATCAATTTTCCAGCCCAATCCAGCACCTGCCTGACCCTGGGTGACACAAGATCATAGGCAATTTCTTTTGTCACCCAGCGATACTCCTCATGCTCAGGACGGCCCAACTCTTCAGATATGGGTAAATCCACCTCACCCGCTGGTGACTGGGCGATATAGTAGCGTGCAATTTTACGATATTTGCCATAGGGCGCGGTCTGATAGAAGGCATACCCCCAACAGAAGTCCAGATTTACCAGAGTCGTCTCTTCTTCCACCTCACGTTTGGCCGCTGCAAACTCTTGTTCACCGTCCTCAACCAAGCCTTTGGGGAAATCCCAATACTGATAGGCGCGCAATAATAAGTAGTGCCACTCGCCCGCCATAGAACGCAGGATCACCACTCCGGCAGAGATTGGATTGGTATCTAGCTCAGGAGGCATCAATCAAATCAGCTCGCTTTCAAAAATTATGCGTCGACACGGCTGGCGGACGTAACCACGACCGGCTCTACAGGTACATTTTGGTGCATGCCGTGATCAGCAGTTGGCAGGCTTGCAATCTTGTCAACCACATCCATTCCTTCGACCACACGGGCAAAAACTGCATAGCCAAAATCGCGTTCGCCGTGATCAAGAAAGGCGTTATCTGCAAGATTAATAAAAAACTGCGAGGTGGCGCTGTCCACGGCCTGGGTCCTTGCCATGGAAAGCGTCCCACGGCTATTCAGCACGCCATTGTCGGCCTCATTCTTGATCGCTTCCCGGGTCTGCTTCTGATCCATCTCAGCAGTAAAACCGCCACCCTGAATGACAAAACCAGGAATCACACGATGAAATATGGTGCCGTCAAAATAACCATCATCCACATACTGGAGAAAATTTTCGACCGACACAGGCGCTTTTTCAGGAAAAAATTCGATTTTTATATCCCCAAGTGTTGTTGAGAAAACAACCATTTCATTCTCCTTAGATACATTTATTAATTGAATAACTCATTGTAGCGCTTTTTCCAATCAAATCAGAATGATTCCTGCAACCCTTAGACTCGGGCCACACCAATATTAGCAAGATCAAGATAATGCACACTAAACCGATATTAGCTTTATCACTCAGCAGGAAATAGTATGCGTACAAACACGGAAAGTTCGACGACACGGCTGGAACTACTTCTCTTCCGTCTTAACAACAAACAACACTTCGGGATTAATGTATTAAAGATCAAGGAGATTATCTCTCGTCCGCCCTTGACCCAAATACCCCACTCGAGTGCGACAGTTGTTGGCGTGGCTGAACTGCGTGGCCACTCTATCCCGGTTATCGATTTAGCCATGGCCATTGGCCGCCAGCAAATCTACACGGATAAAGATGAACAACAAAAAGTAATCATTGCGGAATTCAGCCGCTCTGCGCAGGGTTTTCTGGTCTCCGGCGTAGATCGTATCGTCGTCCGCGAGTGGAAAGATGTGCTCCCACCTCCTGGCGGTACAAACAATGGCTATATCACCGGCGTGATCCGCATGGAAGAAGAGTTGGTACAACTCATAGACGTCGAGCAAGTCATGCATCAAACAATTGAAACGGACCTGGACATACATGACATCAATATCGACCAGATATTACACAATCATCTGCGGGGACGCACCATTCTTGTGGTGGATGACTCTAAAGTGGCGCGCAACCTGACCAGCCGAATTCTCGACCGGCTTAATATCAATCACCTCACTGCGTGCGACGGTAAAGAGGCATTAGATAAGATTGAGTCGCTAACACGTGAGTACGACAAAGCGACTGACTTTCTGCCCATCATTATTTCAGATATCGAAATGCCCAAAATGGACGGTTATCAACTAACACGTGAGATCCGCGCCAATCCGCGCCTTCACGATATATACGTTCTGTTACACACATCACTGGATGGCAAGGTCAATGAGAAACACCCTGCGTCTGTGGGTGCCGATGAAATCCTGACCAAGTTTGAGCCAGAGCTATTGACTGAAGCCATCGCAAAAGGGCTAAAAAACATCGCTATCTAGCCCTGAGCTAGCCAATAATCACTGTGATAAACTAGCGCAACTCAAGCAGGACAGCAGTGATGCACAGAAATTATCTTCAAGACAAACTTGCCCAACACCAACCCATTGACGCCAATGAAGCAGACATGCTGGCGCAGATCATTGATTTTGTCGCCCAGCACGACAACTGTTTTGAACGCAGCCTCAGCATCGGGCACATCACCGGGTCAGCCTGGATTATTGATCAAGAACGAACACATGTCTTGCTCACGCATCACCGTAAACTCGACCGCTGGCTGCAACTGGGCGGACATTCCGACGGTGAAGCCAACACCTTGGAAGTGGCGCTAAGAGAAGGACTGGAAGAGTCTGGCTTGCAAGACCTGCATGCCGTTTCTGATTCCATCTTCGATGTCGACGTTCACCTGATCCCGGCGCGAGGGGATGAACCGGCACACAATCACTATGATGTGCGCTTTCTGCTTGAGGCCAATCGCCATGCCCCGCTGAGCATCAGTAGCGAATCAAAAGATCTGGCCTGGGTAGACCTAAATGAAACGCACACGTTATCAGGGGATGAGTCAATTCAAAGAATGGTGGCCAAAAGCCACGCACTTGCCTGATCCGCATACACCCAAACAATGAGCCGCTATTTTCCAATCGAACCCGCCACGCTCGATTGGACTGACAACACCCCTCAATGCCGTAACTATGGCGACATCTATTTCTCTAACGATGGCGGTGTCGATGAGACCCACTACGTCTTTCTACAAGGCAACAAACTGCCAACTCGCTGGCAAAACAGATCAAGTTTCACTATCGGCGAAACCGGCTTTGGTACAGGCCTCAATTTTCTTTGCACTCTGAATGAATCGCTGCAAACCGCACCATCGGATGCACGGCTAAATTACATTTCGGTTGAAAAACATCCACTGACAAAAACGGATCTGCAGCATGCCTTAAGTGCCTGGCCAACACTTACCCAACTTAGCGACGAATTGCTAGCACACTATCCACCACTGGTGCATGGCCTGCATCAACGTCAGCTCTTTAACGGCCGGGTTACACTGACATTGTTGTTTGGTGATGCAACTGAGATGTTCGCAGACATCGATGCAGAAGTAGATGCCTGGTTCCTGGACGGCTTTGCCCCGAGCAAAAATCCGGACATGTGGACGACGGACCTGTTCAAACAGATAGCACGGCTGACTAAAACTGGCGGCAGCTTTGCCACCTTTACCGCCGCAGGTGTGGTCAAGCGGGGATTAAAGCAGGTTGGATTCGAGGTCGGCACCCAAGCAGGCTTTGGTCGCAAGCGCGACATGTTGGTTGGTCAGCTCATCACTCCAACAAACACACCACACCCACAACCCTGGTTTCAATATCCATCAGTACACGTCACAGAAAAACGTGCTGTCGTTATCGGCGCTGGTCTTGCAGGTTGCACAGTCAGTCACGCATTAGCTGAGCACGGCTGGAAAATCACACTGATTGAACGCCATGCAAAGATTGCGCAGGAGGCTTCAGGTAATCATGCCGGTGTCGTCATGCCGCGTTTGACGGCGGACATGAGCGCAGAGGGCCAATTTTATCTCAGCGCTTTTCTCCACACCGTTCACTGGCTCAATCAGTTAAAAAAGCGCGACCCAAACCTGCCTTGGTTTCAGAGCGGTGTGTTGCAGCTATGCGAAGAAAACCAACAACAGCGATTAGCAAAACTTGGACTGCCAACAGACGTGCTGGAGATTTGTGACACTGCAAAAGCCAGCGAACGCTGCGGGCTAAAAACAAAACGTGGCGGGCTGTTTTATCCTGGTGGCGGTTGGCTCGAACCGCCGGCACTGTGCCAATGGTTGCTCGATGATCAGAAAGGCAACATCAACACACTGCTGCACCACGAAGCATTGACACTTAAAAGAGAAAACCATGAATGGCGCATCATTGGTGCTGAGGGTGTTATTACTACTGCAGAAACTGTCATCATCGCCAATGGCTACGATGCAGAACGATTGCTTGGCATGGATATCTTTAAGTTACAGAAAGTACGTGGCCAGCTAGCCTATCTTCCCACCACTCAACAGAGCGAAGCTTTAAAATCACCGGTCTGTTATGACGGCTACATCATCCCGGCTTACAAAGGCCAGCATTGTGTTGGTGCCAGTTATGACCTTGATGATAATTCTACTGAACTCAAAGCCGAATCCGAAAAAGAGATACTAGCCGCGTTAAGGAATGAACTGCCTGAATTTGAAACACTCACCGCCACTTCAGGCCGCGTTGCCTTTCGCACTACCACTCAGGATCATCTGCCTTTAATTGGGCCTGTACCGGATATTGAGTTTTATCGAAAAGCATATGCAGACCTGCGTCATGGCAAACCGGCTCACCAGTATCCATCAGCGCAATACCAACCTAACCTCTTTATTACCACCGGCCATGGCTCACGCGGACTAATCTCATGCCCAATCACGGCGGAGCTAATTGCATCAATGCTCAATAATGAGCCGCTACCGTTGATGGATGATGTGATTAATGCTGTACATCCAGGAAGATTTGCAGTGCGGCTAATGAGAAAACACCTTTAGCCAATACAATATCACAACTTAAAGCCACACTAAACCAACCCTACAAATAAAAAAAACCCGCCACAGATACTTCTGTGGCGGGCCTTTACCGAGACAACTAATTACGGAAGAATATTTACTGTAGCTTTAACCTCAAGCGGACCGTAAAAATAGACAACTTCCGCAGCATCACCGTCAGCACCACCAGTAACTGTAACCAGGGACTCAAACTCCCCATCAGCATTGGTAGTATAGCTATACCGATCCTTCACAGCATCATAATCCGCATCTAAGCTAACAATTAAATCACCTGTATTAGTTGTATAATTTACGCGAGCATAGACTGTCTTGGATTCATTGCCATTACTATCTGTAAGTGACAGATCCATACCACTGGTTTTAACAGACGCGCCAGCAATCTTGGTAATAGCTACCGATGGGGAAATTGTTAAAGCATTTTCCTCACTCGGCTTCGCAAGAACTACAACCGATATATCCGTACCACCTTCGCCAGACTCCACCGAAATTGTTGCCGTATCACTACTCGTTGCCTTCGCATCAGCTTTTATTTTTAAATACACAAACACCCGCCCTTCACGATCCGTATAGCTCGTAGGATTCCCTAGTACATCGACCAACTCCGCCTCAATAATATCCACAAGTTGAGAACTAGGTGCCGAGTGTATATCAACAGCGGCATAAGGTACGTTGACGTTATTTGCATCCTCCACTTCTACTGGAATTATAAACTCAGACGCATCCACAGCTCCTGCATCTATAACTGGATTAAAATCATGAGCAACAATAAACGGCGATATCGGCGCGAAGCAGAAACGATCATCCAGAGTAATAGCTTGACTACCCGCACTCGCAACCACAAGAACACGAGCAGAACCAAGTGGCAACGAACGTTCGTCTATTATCGAATTGCCGTTGCAACCGGAGTTAAGCTCTCTACGATTAGCGGGATAGTCAACAACAAACTCCGCTATTCCGTTTTGGGTGATTGAAAAACCTACATTGTTAAGCTGTGCGGCGCCAGTGTCGTCATACGTCTTACCCAAAATCTTGGCGCCAAGCAACGAAGCGCCGACAACATAGTCAGTCACTCCGGATGTGTATACGCTATTGGGATAACTGGATACATAGTCCTCGCTCACCTTGAGAGTATTACCACTAATTGCCCCTTCATCTGAACTGATAATTCTGTTCTTATCTTCGGCATCGGCATTCTCGATACTATTAGCGTCGTCACTTGGGTTTTCCCCCTTCAGGTACAGGTGGTCGCCAGCCTTAATACTATGGATTGCTTCATTTCTAGTCACATAGGCGGTCTCAAAAGTAGTCAGACTACCATCTGCCAACATTGGGTCGATATCAGTCAGAACTGAACCTGTAATGCTGTCACCATTAGCTGATGTAATAGTCCCCTTAACAATTACCGAATCAATAACACTGAAGTAAATCTCAGTACCATCAGGGACAGGATTTCCTTCATTGTCGGTGACAATTGCTTTGCCGACTCGCCTGTAAACTCCGCCACCAAGATTTTCAACTGACTCTGTAATGGGATACGTCAGCACAATAGTGTGCGCATTATTTACAGATGAACCAGTGGTATCATCTCCGGTACTAGCATCAGCGCTACCATCCTGCGCATCAGTACCACTATCCTGCGCAACATCATCCGCCTTGGTCTCATTTAACCCAGCAAGACCCGTCGTTGAATTACCATCACTATCGCTGCCACAGCCAGCAAGACCCAAAGATATAGTCGCCCCGAACATGGCGAGGATAAGTTTTTTTCTAAACATCATGAGTAAACCCCAAATAGTTATTAAATATTGTTACAACGAATTTTTCTAAAAACGCTTAATATATCCCAACACCGCGTTATCCAATGTGTAGTCCACGCCATTCAGGGTGCCGTCCAGATAACGACCCCACTGAAAATAGATTCCATTTTTTGGATTTGCATACAGGTCTATCCCTAAGGCGTACGAGAAACCGCTTTCTGTTGATGAGGTATTTGTAGCACCTGACGTGAATTCCAAATCTGCTGCAGTAATACCACCAAGCAGATAAAGCTTGATGCGCTGATCAGAGTTTGGCGACCAGTCCGCCCTGAGGAAGGCACTAGCCGTATAATTCAATTCGAAGGTGACTAAATTCACATCATCCGACCCACCCAAGCCGCCGTGCAACTCGACTCCAAGAAAGCGGTTGAACCGGAAACCCAATTTAGCAGCGGCTGAAGTGACCTTGAATTTATAGCCTGGCTCTTTATAGGTGCTGCTGCCGGCCATAATACCGAAATATTTATATTTATTGATATTGCTCTCCTGCGCTGACAGCGGTTGGACGAACAACATCGAAAGTGTAAATAGTAGTAAA
>CALZIO010000012.1:33841-56611 GCA_945787785.1 uncultured Chromatiaceae bacterium | reverse complement strand
TGGTTTACTATTCTATCGTTTACTAGAGCAGGCCGTCGTTACTGAGCCAGTTGTTTATGAAAATATTAGAAGCGGCAATCACAAGATGTAGTGGGTAGTGGAGCTAAATGGATACCCCATATTTGAATACAGGAAGTCGCATTTTAATCTCTGTGGGTGTAATTCCCCGTGGCTTGCCACGTAAAAATAATAGTTGCGATGAGAATCTATAGATTCTCGGGCAACTCCTTAGCAATACCCCGTCCGCTTGCGGCGGGGTGGTTTATTGTGAGTTCGTAGCTGCCAAGCCCAATTTCGGAGAATATCAGCAGCTGACATTACAAAATCAAGTGGCTATTTATTGCCCGGTTGCCAGAGAATTTCCTGGCCGCCATTTTGGCGTGCAAGCAAACGAGCTATAACGAATAACAAATCGGATAGTCGGTTGAGATAGCTCAGAATATTCTCGTTGATGGATTCTACTCGCTGCAATGTGGCGATACGACGCTCAGCACGACGGCAGACAGCCCTGGCAATATGACAACTGGCTGCGGCGGCATTGCCACCAGGTAGGATGAATTCCTTTAAAGCTGGTAGCTCACTATTAAAATCGTCGAGCCGACATTCCAGCTGATCTATGTAGTCTGGTTTGATCAAGGTTTGGTCAGGAATGGAGAGTTCACCTCCCAAGTCAAACAGGTCGTGCTGGATTTTGGTCAGACATTCACGAGTTGCATTCGGCATTCCGTGAGCCAGAGTGGCGCCGATATGACTATTTAATTCATCAACCGTGCCGATAGCTTCAATGCGCAGGGAGTCCTTATTGACCCGTTGGCCATCGCTAAGTCCTGTCATGCCGCTGTCACCAGTACGTGTGTATATTTTAGAGAGGCGATGTCCCATCTGCTTAGCTTGTTCCATTGGTTAAGTAGGGTTAAAAGGTTCTATGTGTTCTGCATTCAGTATTTTACAATTAGAGCTATAATTCAGCCGAATGAACCAGTTGTCGAATAATTTTACATGATGTCGAGTGTGGGACAGATTTCTCTGCAAATGGCTTTGGCTTAAGCGAAAAAAGAATAGAAGTTACAATCAGATATGCTGGCAAGGTATGTATCTTGCAAGTTTTTATGACATCCGGGCTTATACCATATAAAAATGAGGAAATATGGTATATTTGACCCAAGTAAATAGCACATTGTCTGTGTCTCAGCAGACGCATCAGGAGTATATGGATTATGAGCGACGACATTCGTGAAAGTCAGAATATGTCGGAGTCCGAAGAAAAGACGAATCTGGTAAACGAAGACAAGCAAGCGGCTAATGTCTCGCGACGCAAGTTCGCAAAGCTTGGATTATTAACTGCGCCTGTAATTATGACTCTTAACAGTCGGCCTGTCCTGGGGGCTTATCAGTGCACCGTCTCCGGTCAGATGTCGGGTAATTTGTCTAACTTCGATTCGACTGTTCAATGTGCCGGCAATAGTGAATTAGTCTGGATGGATGCAAGTGTATTGGGTCCCCAGGGGTCTGATGGGACCTTCCTGGCTCATTCCTGGCCTGCGCCTTTCACACCTCAGTCGATCTTTCACAATTATTTCAGCCGGTTCAACGGTATTTTTGATTATGGTGAAACTGCTACTTTTTACCAGGTCATGAAGAGAAAACAAGAACTTGGAATTACAGGTGATAATAAAGTTGGCCGCAAGGCGATTGGTACGCTTTTGAATATACATCAATATGGCGAATACTTTGGCCTCCCTGTAGGCTGGGCGGAGAATACCTGGAACACCTGGGCGGGAACTCGCAGGGAACTGGCTGATTTTTGTAAAGTCCTGAATGCGCGCTTCTTGAACACTCCTCCTCCAATTTAAAATCTAGTTAGCTTCTGCTGACAGCGGTGCTACAATCAGAATCCACACATGGTTTTAGTACTCCAACAATATGCCTGACGGCAAACATTGGCGAGTGTCTGCCGGAGTAGGCATCATTTGGCGCTCATGGGACTCAGAGAGCGTAGTCTATGAGAGCTTTTCTGGAGATATACACAGCTTTGACATGGTCACTGGTGCTGTGCTCAAGCTCTTAGTTCAGCATACGCAGGACGAAACAACGCTGGTAAATTCAATCTCCCGCACTCTTGAAATCGAGCCCGATCATTCCCTCTCTTTATTTGTTAAGCAATCATTAGTAAGGTTATCAGGTCTGGGTTTGGTTGAATGCGATAAATAATATCCATTTAGAATATTTGTGAATGATTTTTCGACACAGTTAGGAGGTCGCGGGCTCTATATCCAGACAGGTCCATTTTGTGTCCATTTGCAGTCCAGTATTGCAACAGTTGCTGATGGCATAACACAACTCTATTCAGAATACCCGAGTTTTAAAGAAAAGGATTTTGCTGATTTTCATATTCACTTAGATACCGTAGCAGGCATTCGTCGCTTGATCAGGCCTCAGGTGCAATTCTCCTTTGATGGCTATATCCCTTTTAAGCCATTGCCTCTCGATCAGGCCTTCCCCATGTTTGAGTGGGGGCTAAATTGGTGTGTGGCTAATAATATTCATGAGTATTTAATTATTCATGCGGCCGTCATTGAAAAAAATGGCGTTGCGGCAATTTTGCCAGCCCCTCCAGGTTCGGGTAAAAGTACACTCTGTGCAGCTCTGGTAAATCGGGGCTGGCGTCTGTTTTCTGATGAGCTTGCTATGTTTTGTTTGCGTACTAGAATGCTTGTGCCTCTGCCGCGCCCGGTTAATCTAAAAAATAATTCCATAAATCTTATTAAGAATTATGCACCGGAAGCCATATTTGGCCGAGAGGTAAGTGATACAAATAAAGGCACAGTCGCGCATATGAAGGCACCCACGGAAAGTATATTACGTGCTGCTGAAGCTGCCTTGCCCAGCTGGATAATCATGCCTCGGTACCAAGAGGGCGCAAAGCCCGTTTTGGAATCCCGCCCAAAAGCGCAGACCTGTATGGATCTGGCACAAAACTCATTTAACTATAGCCTGCTTGCTGAGGATGGATTTTTGGCAATTTCAGAGTTGATTGATAAGTGTGATTGTTACGATTTTACTTATAGCCAGCTTGATGATGCTATTAAGATCTTTGATGACTTGGAGTTGCCACAATGAGCAATCAGTCTGATTTGTTGGCAACCTGTATCAGTCGTCCGGAACAACTATGTCAATTGTCGCTAAAGGAATGGGATTTTCTCATTCGTCAGGCGCGGCGTGTATCCTTATTGCCACGTATTGCTTACCTTGCCCACGAAACGGGTTGTTATCAAACATTGCCTGCAAGCGTGGTGATGCATCTTTCTTCTGCTTGGCGTGTGGCAGATAAACAGGCTAAGGTTGTCCGCTTTGAAATCAGCAACATAGAAAAAGCATTGAAACAGTTGAAGTCCCCCGTGGTTTTACTAAAAGGGGCAGCCTATGTGGCAGCAGATTTGCCACCGGCAAAAGGACGTATTTTTTCAGATATTGATTTTATGGTGCCGAAATCTGATTTAGAAATGGTAGAGCGCTATATGATTCGTCATGGTTGGATGGCAACACACCACGATGAATATGACCAGCGCTATTACCGGCAATGGATGCACGAATTACCACCAATGAAACATACTGGCCGGGGAACTGTTGTCGATATTCATCATGCCATTTTGCCTGAAACAGCCAGACTTCATCCCGACTCCGAAAAATTACTGGATAACATCCAGCGTGTTACCGGTTATGAAAATATTTATACACTTTCAAATATAGATATAGTGCTTCATAGCGCCACCCACCTGTTTCATGATGGTGAGCTGGAAAACGGTCTGCGTGATCTGGTTGATCTCGATGCCTTATTGCGTCATTTCGGAGAAGAACAGAAATTTTGGGACGAGTTAGTTGAACGCGCAGCTGAGCTTGAGTTAGGCCGGCCTCTCTATTACTCTCTGAAATACTGCAGTCTAGTATTAAATACACCGGTTCCCGACGTTGTAACAAAAGCGGCGGAAGCGTTGGGAAAACCACCTGCAGTAATATCCCATTTGATGGATACATCGTTCAAGCGTGCCTTAAAACCGGACCATTCCACTTGTGACGACGGCTTTACACCTCTAGCACGTTGGCTGTTATACATCCGTTCGCACTATTTGCGCATGCCACTCTATCTATTAATTCCACACCTGCTGCGCAAGGCACTCAAGAAGCATAAAACTGAAGCGCCTTTGGCTGCTATTCCTGAAATCGAAAAGCCTTAAAGAAGTGGAAAAAACAACTACCACCATTGATTTGATCCGCCATGGTGAGCCGGTAGGTGGCAGTAAATATCGCGGCCAGATAGATGATCAACTCAGCGATAAGGGATGGAAACAGATGCGCGATGCCGTGGCGAATCATTGTCCATGGCAAAGCATCATCAGCTCACCTTTAAGTCGGTGTGCTGCCTTTGCTGAAGAAGTAGCTCAACGTCATTCTTTACCAGTGGAGTTTGATGAGCGTCTGATGGAAATTGGTTTTGGTGAATGGGAAGGGCTGACCAAAAATGAGATTACCGCGCAAGCCCCACAAGCATTACAGCTTTTCTATGCTGATCCCATTACACACCTCCCACCGGGTGCAGAAACTCTTATTCGCTTTCAACAACGTATAGTTGCAGCCTGGCAGGCGATATTAAACAATTTTGCGGGTCAACATTTGTTATTAGTTGGGCATGCTGGGGTAATTCGCATGGTAATGAGTCATGTGCTGGGGAGCCCCCCGGAAAATATGTTTCGAATTATAGTGCCGAATGCCGGCGTTACTCGCATTCGTGTCGACGGGGTAGGCGAACAGGCAGTGGAGAATCTTGTTTTTCACGCCGGTTGTCTGTAATCCCGTTTGTTCAGGTGTGAGCGGGAGTCGCTCAGCAGCGAATAGCCTTTCTTACTAATAAAGATTTCACCTGTCCGGAGTGGTTTGTATTTGTTAATTAGTAGAACTTTATTTTATTTGTTGTTCTGCGTGCTGCCACTGCAGTCACTGGCAGGCCCTGTGACTGCTATCGATGATGCCGGGCAAACTATCACGCTTGATCACCCGGCTCAGCGTATTGTCAGCATGGCACCCCACATTACCGAGATGCTGTTTGCCGCAGGTGCCGGCGACAAGGTCGTTGGTGTAGTGGAATACAGCGACTACCCCGATGCGGCCAAAAAAATCACCAACATAGGCTCGGCCACGCAGCTTGATCTGGAAATATTACTGGCCCTCAAGCCTGACCTGGTTGTGGTTTGGGATAGTGGAAACCCAAAAGCGCTGGTTGGAAAAATCGAGGCTCTGGGTTTCACCGTATTTCGTTCAGAACCACGACAATTGGGAGACATTGCCACCAATCTTGAGGCCCTGGGTGTGCTTGCCGGGAGTGAAGAAACAGCCAGACAGGCAGCGACGATATTTCGTCAACAGCTGCAAGATCTGAGACAGCAATATGTTGGCCAATCCACGGTGCGTGTTTTTTACCAAATCTGGCATCAACCCTTGATGACTATCAATGGTCAGCACTTGATTAGCAAGGTCATTGAGCTATGTGGGGGCGAGAATATTTTTGCTGAGCTATCGAGTCTTGCGCCACAGGTATCACTTGAGGCGGTGCTGGTGGAGAATCCACACGCCATTGTTATCGGGGGTATACAGGATGACCGGAAAAAATGGCTTCAATATTGGCTGAAGTGGGACAGCATAGCGGCCGTTAAACAGGGTAGTGTCTTTGTGATTCACCCAGACATTATCCAACGTCATACGCCAAGAATTATTCAGGGAGCGCAACAGATGTGTACTTACCTTAATCAGGTTAGGCGGAATCTGGATGTTGACAGGATGGAGGGTGCTAACAACCAACATTAACGGAGTGATATATGCCGGGCAACAACAGCGAACAAGAAAAATGGAAATACAAATATCTTGAAACGCTGGAAGAACTGGAAGAAAAAGAACGCGCCTGGCGTGTGACGGATGAGAGTTTGCGTCATGGCCTGAGCCGTTTAGCACTGGTTTCGACAGGTTTGAATCCAGGTCTGGACGCACAATTGAAAAAGCTGCGTCGTGCCTTGCAAGACCAGGTCCAAAGTAACTATCTCGATGAAATTGTTAACAAGATTTCAAGCTACCTCAAAACCCTGGATGAGCAAGGTAGGATTGAGGCTACGGCACCTTCTCAAACCCCACTGGATTTATTGATTGGCATTGTCGACGCAATCGAATTTCCACGCCAATATCAACAACAACTTAAGCGTTTGCATCGCGCATTAAACAGCAGAGATGCTGATCAGCATATTGATCGCCTGGTGAATGAGTTTACCAAATTGGTCGAAGCAGCCTTTTATCCGGAAGATAATGAAAAACAGGCTGGTGTTGATCACGTGGGTAAAGAAGATCACAGCGCGGAACAGGAGGACGCACAAGAGAAATCCAGCTGGTGGAATAAGATCTTTTCTGGCAATGAGAAAGATCAGGCCACATCCGCACCTGATCAGCAGGTAGAGTCACAAATCGAGTTGGAAGATGATCAACCAACCAGAACAGCTGAATCAACTGTAGAACACCAGCCCACTAGCCAGGGCACTGGTGGCGCACCTGTTCAAGTGGATCACCGAGCCTTGGAAATGGCGCTACTCAGTTTTATCGAACATCTTGCCTTTCCGCCTCAGTTCAGGGAGCGAGTGCAACTGATACGGGATCAGTTGGTGGAAGGACTCACTGGACACGGAGTCCGTACCGTGATCAGCGGTCTGGTTACATTGGTGACCGATGTCCAGCAACAACTACAGCGGGAAAAAGAAGAGCTGGAAGTTTTTCTCAAGCAACTCGGTCAACGCCTTCAGGAACTGGATGCCATGGTTGATGGTGCCGAGACTCATCGTCTTGCCTCATTGGTGAGTGGACGAGAGCTGGATAAAATGGTTGCAGCCCAGGTCAATGATATTGAGCAGACAGTGCAGTCGGTGGCGGAAGTCAGTCAGATGAAAGGGTTGATTCAAGGCAGTCTGGACAATATCCGCCAGCACCTGGCTGAACAGCGACAACAGGAAGAGTGCCGCCAGGAAGAATTAGAAATGCAGCTCAAGTCCTTGAATAAACGTCTGGCAGAAATGGAAGGTGAAAGTAAACAGTTGCGTAAACGTCTGGCGCAGGAGCGTGTTCAAGCGATGACCGATCCACTTACCAGTGTCCCGAACCGTTTGGGTTACGAGAAACGGATGGGCCAGGAATTCGCCCGTTGGCAGCGTTATGATAGTCCGCTCAGTCTTGTATTGTGCGATATCGATCACTTCAAGCATATCAATGACACCTATGGTCACAAGGCCGGTGACCGTGCCCTGATGGCAATCGCCAAGACAATCAGTCAGCATTTGCGTGAGACGGATTTTTTGGCTCGCATTGGTGGTGAGGAGTTTGTTGTGCTTTTACCAGAAACTCCATTGGAAGATGCCAAGATCGCGGCAGAAAAACTGCGCCAAGGAGTTGAAGCATGCGAGTTTGTTTACGAAGGTAAGCCTGTGCCCATTACCATGTCAGGCGGGGTCGCTACGTTCCACCATGGTGATACGGTAGAAGATGTTTATGTGCGTGCTGATAAGGGCCTTTATCGAGCCAAACAACAAGGCCGAAACCGTTTTGATGCTGAGAACTAGCGCCTATTCTTCTTGCAGTTTCTGTTGTAACTGAAAAATTCTTTTGCCCATCTGAGTTGAAATCTTGGCCATCTCCTGGCGCAGGAACATATTTTCCAGATGCATTTGAATATTAAACGCCAACTTCTCAAGTACCTCCAGGTCCTCTTGTGAAAACTCAGATGACGCCTTTTTATTGACTGCTTGAATGGCCCCGGTGGTTTTGTCTGTAGTTACGCCACGTACAGGCACACACAGGGTGTTATAAGTGACGTAGCCTGTTTTTAGTGCAACCGTATCGTGTGGTCCCATTTGACGCTGCATCTCTTTTTCAAACACGGGTTCGCCGGTTTCGATGGCGCGGCCAACGACCGACCCTTTTTGCGGGACCTCAATCTGTCTTTCCTTGACATTAGTGCCGCACTGGACCCAAAGATTGTGATCGATAGGGTCATGAATAAAAATACTCAAGCGTTCACAATTGAGTACTTTGGGAATGATTTCGACAAAGAACTGCAGCAGAGGCCGGTTGCCAGCCTTTTGCCAGGTCTTTTCAATTACCGCATGTTTCTTCTTCAGCTCAGCCAGTTTACTTTCGAGTTCAGATCTATCCATGTCTACACCCTGTCACTACTTATAAATATTCTGCGTTGTTACTCTGCCCGTAATGCTTCAACCGGGTCCAGATTGGCAGCCCATTGGGCTGGGAAGACACCAGCAATCAGTCCGATTGAAACCGCCACCATTTCCGCCAACAAAATATAGGTGAGTGAAAGGTGGGTCGGCAAAGCGGGTACCACCCATTGTATTACTTCGGCAGCACCGGCCCCAAGTATTAGCCCCAAAATCCCACCCAAGGCGCTCAACACCAGGGCTTCACTCAAAAACAACAGTGAAATCTGGCGCTGACTGGAACCGAGTGCCCGTAGCAGACCAATCTCATTGGTGCGCTCATTCACCGCGATGGTCATAATGGTGAGGATGCCTATGCCGCCTACCAACAGGGAAATGGCTCCGATGGCCGCAACCGCCATAGTCAGAATGTTGAGAATATCGCCTAGAGTTTCCAGCATCTGTTCCTGAGTCACAATTGTAAAATCCTCACTGCCATGGCGCGCCTGCAGCAAGGCGCGTATGCGCTCGCTGAGCTTGTTGGCGTCCGCACCGGGGCTATATAACACATCGACTTCCATCAGGCTGTCGCGGTTGAACATTTCCAATGCTCGCGCTGCCGGGATATAAATTGCATCGTCCAGGTCAAACCCGAGCAGTTGTCCCTTTGGTTCCATTACACCGGTGACACGATAACGATAGCCGCCAATACGAATATATTCTCCCAACGGGTTCTCATTTTTGAATAATTCGACATAAAGCTTATGGCCCAGCACAGCATAGGGCCGGGCATTGACCGGGTCGTCGTCCGGCAGAAATTTGCCCATAAAGACACCGAACTGCCACACCTCAGGGGCAGCCGGGCCGGCACCTATCACGGTGCTATGGCGGCTACGCTGGCGGTATTCCACCGCCGCGCTGCCCTGTGTCACGGGCACCGTATCGATGACCTGGGGAACCTGGCGCAGAGCATCGGCATCTTCGAGGGTGAGGGGGCGGATATTGCCGATCACGGCGCCGGACATCCCCGTTGTTGTGGTCTTGCCGGGGGAGATACCGATCAGGTTGGTGCCAAACTGGGTAAATTCCGCCAATACAAAATGATGTAACCCCTCGCTGATGGAGGTCAGCAGGATTACCGCGCTGACACCGATGGCAATCCCCAATGCAGTCAGTGCACTACGCAACGGGTAATGGATGATGGCACTCAATGACAGGCTGGTGGCGTCAGCGGCGCGCATGGCATGATTTCCTTTTTCTGCCTCTGATCATCATCTGCGTCGCGTCAGCGCCTCAACCGGATTAAGGCGTGCCGCCCGTCGTGCCGGTAAGTAGCCAAACACCAGGCCGGTCAGCAGGGCGACACTCAAACCCCCAACACTGGCCCAGAGTGGGGCAATCACAGTGAAGTTGGTAAAGGCCTGATCGAGAAAAAAACTGCTGGCCATACCCACTGCCAGGCCGGCCACACCACCGCAAAGTGATAACAACCCTGCCTCGGCCAGAAACAGCAGCATGACTTCAAAATCCGGCGCTCCCAATGCTTTTAACAAGCCAATCTCCGAGGTGCGTTGGGAAATGGCCACAAGCATCACGTTCATGATCAAGACACCTGCTACCGCCAGACTTATCGCAGCGATACCGGCCACGGCAAAGGTGAGGGCAGTGAAGATGCGATCAAAGGTGGCGAGAATCGCATCCTGGGTAATCACCGTAATATCGTCTTCACCGTCATGGCGTTCGGTGATAATCTTTTTTATTGCCTGTTTTGCCTGAGGTATGGAGTCGCGCCCCTTGGCCTGAATCAAAATTCGGAACAATGATTCGGTATTGAACAGCGCCTGGGCCGATGCCACCGGGATGATAATCAAATCACCAATGTCAGCACCGAGTGAATGGCCCTGTTGTGCCAGTTCACCGATCACGCGAAAGCGTCGTTCGCCAATGCGTAACCATTGCCCCAGTGCTTGTTGATTACCGAAGAGTTCCTTGCGCAGGGTATGGCCAATCACACACACGGCCGAACCGCGGTGAGGATCGCTGCTGCTGATGAATTTGCCACGCGCCATTTTCAGTTGCCGCACCTGCTCCATCTCGGCGGTGGTGCCAAGGACCATTACCTCACGTTCACGTGCCTGCCAAGACACTGGTGCTGAGCCAATCACCAGAGGGGCAACCTTGCCGATGGCATGACTTTGATAAAGTGCCAGGGCATCATCGATGGTCAGATCACGTGGTGTTTCACCCATCAGTGGTGGTGCGGCACCCGTAGTTTCAGAGCGCCCAGGTAGTACGATGACGATGTGACTGCCCAGGGTGGTGAACTGGTCCAGTACGTAACGGCGCGCGCCTTCACCCAGCGCCGTTAGTACTACGACGGCACCAACACCAATGGCCATCGCCAACAGCATCAACAGGGTGCGGCCACGATGGCCAAGCATGGATTGCAGGCTGTAACGGAGCACATCCGCCAGCCGCATCATGACTGATGGTCTCCGATGATTTTTCCATCATCCATTTTGAGGCGACGCATAGCTCTTCCGCCCAGCTCAGGATCATGCGTCACCATGATCAGGGTGATGCCTTTTTGATTCAGTGCCTCCAGCGCTTCGATGACATCGCTGCCTGAGCTACGGTCGAGGTTACCGGTCGGTTCATCCGCCAGGATTAATTGCGGTTCGGTAATCATGGCGCGGGCGATGGCGACGCGCTGGCGCTGGCCACCCGAAAGTTGATCCGGTCGATGCTGGGCGCGCTCGGCAATGCCCAAGGCATCCATAGCGGCCGCAGTTTTTTGTTGCCGGATGTCAGGTTCAACGCCAGCCAGTGTCAGAGGTAGGGCAACATTATCTGCGGCACTGAGTCGGGGAATCAGATGAAAAAACTGAAACACAAAACCGATGTTTTCGCGCCGCACCTGGGCCTGTTCATCTTCCGCCAGCTGATTGATGGCTTTGCCATTGAAGCGATAGATGCCGCTATTGGGTTGATCCAGCAGGCCCAGGATATTGAGCAGAGTTGATTTGCCTGAGCCTGAAGGCCCCATGATGGAAATATATTCGCCCGCGTCGATGTTGAGATTGATATCGCGCAGGGCGTGGACTGTCTCTTCACCTACCTCAAAGTTGCGATTGATTGCTTCAAGTTCAATCATTGCAGATTGTTTTCGGCAATGGCGTAGGCACCATCTTCCACACCTGGCCGATCCAGTGATGTCACCACCCGTTCATTCTCTGCCAGGCCATCCAAGACTTCGGTGTAGTCCCAGTTGGAGATGCCGGTTTTAATATCCCGTAATCTGAGTACTTCGTTGCTCGGGTCATACAGCATTACCTTGGGGCCTTCCAGCACTGCCAGGGTTGGCACACGCAGCACCATGTTGTGGGAGGAGAGAATGATTTCGGCATCAGCGCTGTAGCCTGCAAGCAAGCGCGGTGTTTGTTCCGGGTCGCTGAATTCAACTTCGATGTCGACAGTGCGGGCCTGTTTTTCTCTATCCAACACATAGTCGGCGATGCGTCGAACCTTGCCGGGAAAATCTTGATCTCTATAGGCGTCCATGCTGATTCTGGCAGGCATGTTTTTCTCTATGGCTGGTGCATCCACCTCATCAATGGGGGCCGAGACATAAAAGCAATTGTTATCGATCAGATCGATGGCTGGCAAGGTGGCGATGCCCGGTGGTGATGGCGTGACATATTCATTTAGCTCACCATTGATTTCGGCCACGACGCCGTCGAATGGCGCAATCAACATGGTGCGTGCCAGATTGGCGCCGGCCACGTCCATGCGTGCCTGGCTGACTTTTACGGACGCCTTGGCGGACGTACAATCCGCGCGGCTGGATCTTGCCCGGCTGTCGGCCTGTTCAATCATTTCGATAGAGGCAGCGCCAGTATCTTTCAGTCGTTGCAGACGCTGCGCTTCACGTTTGGCAATATCGGCCTGGATGCAGCTTGCTTCGGCGCGTGACTTGGCTGCTTTGGCCTCTTGTTCTGCTAATACCACCTGGGCCTGAAGATCGTCATGCCAGAGGGCCAGTAACAGTTCTCCGGCCTTTACCTGGTCACCTTCTTTGACCGGCAATTGGGTGATTTGCCCGCCAATGGCGGGTGATAATCCCGCCCGACGGCAGGCTTTAATCGTGCCGGCGCGGGTGTTGGCGACAGTGGCTTCCACATCACCGCGTTCGACGGTGGTGACCGTGACGCTGATTGGGTCAGGTTTTGATATATGTATTGCCGCATAGATTCCGAGTAGGGCAATGACACCGATGATTATGATTCTTTTGTAGTTTCGACTCACAGCTTGGGCTCCATCTGCTTGCAGAATGCTAACTGTCGTCTACCATTATGAAATGTCAGCCATAAAAAATCGAATTCCGCAGCTCAATTAGGTAATATTAGGCCCGCAGTAACAACATCATTGGATTAAAGATCATGAAATGTGCAGTTTATCGTAGTAACAAAAAGGATATGACCTATCTGTATCTGCCCGAAGCGGATGATATGTCACGTGTGCCAGAAGCCTTGATGACGCTGATCTCGCCGGTTGAGCGTGTGTTGGAGTTTGATTTGACCTCCGAGCGTACCCTGGCGCAGGAAAATGCCGGTGACGTGTTAAAGCAGATTGAGGAGCTGGGTTGGTTCCTGCAAATGCCGCAACAGGATAAGCCTGAATTTTTATCTTAGTGGCTTTAGCTACCTGTCAGGCGGTAGATGACAGGTAGTTGCATCTCCAGACTGCGGCCCTGCAGCCAGCGCGAGGCATCCCGTACACTACCCACTTTAGTGATGGCCTTAATGGCGGAGTTATCAAACAGGGAATAACCGGAACTGCGGGCAACGGAAATATGGCTGATCCTGCCATCTGTTTCAATTAATAGATCAAGCAATACCGTGCCCTCCCAACCACGTTTCCATGCAAGACGTGGGTAATGGAAATGGCGGGCGAGATCCTGATTCAGCTGCTCACGAATTTGTTCACGAACCTGTCCTAATGAAAATGAAGCCTTTTCTGCAGGCTCAAATAAGGCTGGGGTTTTGACGCTTTCTTCAACTGAATTGTTATTTATTTTTGCAATGGCAGAGGGTTGTGCCGCAGTTTGAGTAACTGCTGTTTCTTCTTTAATGACGGTTTGCTTGATATCCGCTCTTACAGGTTTCTTTGTTTCAGGCACAGGTGCGGGTTTGCTTGGTATTTTATTGCTGGTGTTTTGAACTATTTCTTTTTCTCGAACAGTTTTGTTGTTTGTTTCAGATTGTTGATTTTTTTCTTGTGGTTGGTTTATTAAAGTAACCGACAGGCTGGAAACCATGGGATAACTTGGTGTTATTTGAAACCAGCCAGCCAAAAGCAAACTATGCACTGCAATGGAAATGGCGATAAATATTCCTAGGCGTAGCCCATTTACAGACTTGCTTGGCTGGCTGATGCTGGCCATTTAGAACTCTGCACCTAGTGTTAGATAATAGGCGCGGCCAGGCAATGGATAATAGAAATAGGGATTAGGCGAGAAGGAGTTATAAAAACCCTGGTCGGCTACGTTTCTATCAGCGATATTATCGATGCGGAATTGTGCTTTCCATGTCTTCACCCTATAAGTGTAGCCGAGGTTGACCAAGGTGTGGCTTGGCATCTTCTTGCCGACATTAGCAAAGTCATCACCGAAATAACGTTTACCGGTATAGATAGTATCAAGGTTGAAGTGGTTCTGATCGTTAAGTTTAAATATGTTAGTCCATGTCACTTTGTTCTCAGGGACTTCAGGGATTGAATTATCTTTGAAAGTGCCTGAGCGAAAGGTGGCTTTGCGATAGCCATAACCGAATGCAAGTTGCCACCACTGCTTGACCTGACTGTTCAGATTGATATCTACTCCCTTATGTTCTGTCGGATCCAGATTGATATTGGAGAAAGTGATGTTATCAAAAGCAATCTCATTCTCCAGTGTTATTCTGAACAGGTTAACGGCGAGACTGGTTGTGTTTGTCAGTGCGAAGGTTGCCCCCGTCTCAATATGGTGTCCGGTTTGCGGTTTCAATGGTGTAATGGTGCCAGAGAAATAGCTATACATTTCATCCAGTACTGGAAAACGGAAGCTGTCAGCCCAGCGCACGTACGCCCGGATCTTGTCGCTGAATCGATGGTTGAAGCCAATATCCCAGGCAGTTTCGGCATCATCGCGTTGGCCCATGGTTTTGGTTGAGGATGATAAGTTAGTGTTTTCGATTTCCAGATCAACCCATTGGCGCCGTAATCCAAGTGTGATGCTGCTGGCTGGGCCGAACTGGAACGTATCACTGGCATACAAGGCATAACTATCGCGCATTGTGGCGCTCTGGTTGATTGATGGTGCACCGAAGTCGGCCTTGGTATCCAGAGCGCTGCTATATAAATCAATGCCGACGATGAGCTGGTGATTGGCGATGTTTTGTTTGAAGCGAGGTGTGAACGACAAGGTGCTTAGTTCAGCTTCGGTGGTGCCAAAGATGATTGCTTCCTGATCTTTGTTGCTATAAGCTAGCTCCGCGGCAAACTGGTCGCCTGAGATAAAAAAGTCGATGACATTATAACGTTGTTTGGCTTTTTCATTGATATTGCCGGCCGCGGTGGGATTAGATAAAAACACCGGTTCATTCAAGGCGCCCGGCAGTTCCAATTCTTCATCAAAACTATTGATACGTACGCCATAGTCCCAGTTATTTTTCGATTGACTAAGTTCGGTCACAAAATTAACTTGATCAAATGCGCTTTCAACTCGATAACCATCGGAGTTAAAAATATCGGCGGCAATATAGAAGGCAGTGTCACCAAAGGTCTTGCTGTAGCTGGCATCGAGTCCGCGGGTATTGAATGACCCAGCGGTACCAGAGACGCTGGTGCGGTCTTGTTCAAGGCCACTCTTGGTGACGATGTTGATCACGCCTGAGACCGCATTATCACCATACAATACCGTTGAGCTGCCGTGGATGATTTCAATCCGGGCGATGCTCTCCAATGGCACGCTGGCCAGATTGGCCCCACTAAGATCAACATCATTCTGGCGGCGGCCATTAACTAATACCAGAGTATTGTGTCCGCCTGAGGCGCCGAAGCCGCCTATATCCGCTGTTGATTTGGAACCGGTGATACCAAACAGGTCTTTCACATAAACACCTGCCTGTAGCTCAAGCACCTGGCTCAGATTCCTGGCCTTGCTGTTACGAATATCTTCGGCGGTGATGACAGTGGTATTCACTGGCGCGGTGTCGATGGTGGTTTTAAAACGTTTAGCCGTGACGACCACCGGTTCAACAGTGGTGTTGGCAAAAGCCTGCGTGGCGGCCAAAGCCAGGCCTAGTCCGAGCGTTGTTATTATGGATTGTTTCATTAAGATGCCCTTCCGTTTGTCGCGCAGCCCCGCGCGAACGGTTGATGAACATTACGGAAGGGTTAGGACGAACAGGGGGAGACCTGCCTGCCCGTATCGCCCGCCGCAACACATTGCATTCACTTCAGGCCGGTCTCCGGGCTTACGAGTATTACCTGCTTGGACGGCCTTCCCACGTCGAAGACGCAGTGGCATGGGAGTCCAGCATTAATCGCTTACCGTTGCGGGGGCAGCGTCGGAATTGTTTCGATTAAAAAACGCACCGACTTCCCGTTTCATTCCTCAGGCGGAAGCCTTTGGAACACCATGAAGCGTATGAGGCCGCAATTCTACGGCGGTGGGGGAGTGCTGTAAAGCTGCTTAGCAGGCTTTAGGCAGCTTCAGCGGTGGCGTCGAGATTTTGTTCGATTTGAGCGATGGCAGCGGCGCTGGCCAGTGAACTATCGCCTTGCAGGGCTTCATACAGGGCGCGGATGGTGGCGCAGATATCTTCTGGCGCCATTTCAACCAAACGATTTTCACGCGAGCTAACAACAAGCCATTCAATGTCTATCTTCTTCAATTCCATTTGTGACAGGATGGGTTCATAACGCCAAAGATAACCGTCTTCGCCCTCGAAATCAGTCACATGGGCGCGGATGTCTTCACGAATGGGAAATTCACGCCGGTTACTGGTGATGAGATAGGCGAGCAGGCCGACGACTGAGGCGGGGATCATAAAGATCCAGGAGATTTTATTGAGCACATCGTCATCAATCATGCCTTGGGTGCGGCTGTAAAATGCCAGACCAAATCCAGCTAAATAGACTACGGCAGCGAATACCAACCCCATCACCTTGGCGACATCTTTGCCTGGCTTGGTGCGGCGGGCATAATCGAGACGGGCCAGATCAATCTGGTCTTCAAAGGAGCGGATCACACTTTTGCGGCTGTTGCGTTTCGACTGCTGCTTGTTGCTCATGATTCTGGCTGTTTGGATGAAAGGAGGGCGCCATTATCCCAGAGCCTGGGGTGATTTACCAAATCAGGCTGATTTGATTCCCAGCCAGCGGGTCCATTCCAAAAACAATTCCAGATCGAGGGAAGCCACCGCGGAACGCGGCTTGAGGCTGGGTTGGAATACCTGCTCACCGCTCAGGCTGCAGGAGTATCCCCCGGTTTCGGACAAGATCAAATAACCGGCACCGTAATCCCATAACCGCTGTTTACCGTGCAGATAGACGTGGCAGCGGCCGGCGGCGATCCAACACCAGTCCAGCGCCACGGAGCCAAGGCTGCGTTGCGAGCTGTAAGGGATTTCGCACACCAGGCGGGTGGCTAGCTCTGCAGGCAGGCGTTTGAAGTCGATCAGGCCAATGCCTTTATGCAAAGGTCCTTGGGGGCGATGCTGGCCGAGTGGTTCACCGTTGAAGTGGGCGCCGCCCCCCTTTTGGGCGCTGAAACATTCATCGCGGATCGGGTCGTAGACGATTCCCATGACCACGTCACCTTGATGCAGCAGGGCCAGCGAGGTGGAGAAAAACGGCAGGCCTGCAGCAAAGTTGCTGGTGCCGTCGAGTGGGTCAAGAATCCATAACATTCGTGACTGATCAGCCATCAGCGCATTCTGTTCGGACTCGTCCATCTCTTCACCAACAAAGGCGATCTCAGGCCAGTGTTGCTGCAGTTCGGTCTGAATGCGTTGTTGCACCGCCAGGTCGGCTTCGGTCAGGAAGCTGCCGTCGGTCTTCTCACTGCGTTCGACCTTGGTAAAGCGGGGCAGCAGCTCTTCGCGTGCGGCATTGATGACTATTTGTTGTAGTTGCTCCAGGTTCGGGAGTGCTTGCATGTTAAGTGTGCCTTTATTTAAATCGGGCCGACAGGCCAACAAATACGCCTGTTTCAAACGAATCCACCGGCTGGTCGTCCAGTTTTATCATAATTTTGCGGTAGCCTAAATTCAGCTCGGCATTATCTGGTAATGCATAGTTTACCTGGAATTTAAAGCTCCACATGTATTCCGCGGTGGTAAAACTGGTGATTTGGGGGGCATACAAAAGTTCGGTGAGAAAATCGAATTTCTTCTGGTCTTTGGCGGGCCGTCTGAAATATACACCGCCTGACACTGCCGCTACACTGCTCTCATTGTAATCTGCCAGATAAGTCCCTATTTTTGGTCCCCATAAATAGTTTGTTTTCAGAGGTCTGCTGTATTTGAGCAGCTCAAAATCAGCGCTTAACATGAGGTTACGGGGGGAGGATTCCTGCGAATACATAAAGCTGTAATTTTGACGGGTATTCTTGAACAATTTTTCCGTGATGGCGTTGTTGTAATAGATTTCGACACTATCGGCGGCAAGCATGAAACCGGCTGAATCCGCCATGAGTTGAGAAAATGGAGTCATCAAGACAGAAATCAGAATAAATCTATAAAAATTCAACATATTTACTGCGGCTGTTTAATCGTGGAATTGAATTATACGGTCTTCCAGGTCATCGGCGTGAATATGTTCTTCTGAAATGCACATGCCGCGTACGGATATGCCGGCTTGATGGACGCTATCAGGATCTCCTGTCAGCAGTGGGTGCCAGTCCAACAGAGGTTTGCCTTCATACAGGCGGCGGTAGGCGCAGCTGTTGGGCAGCGCGTTAAAATATTCCGAGTGCTCAAGGCTCAGGACCAGGCAGTCCGGCACATGCTTGACCCGATGGCGGTAATTGCCACAGCGACAGGTTTCCAGATCCAGCAGTTTGCAGGCGACGTCGGTGAAAAAGATCTCGCCGGTATCTTCATCTTCAAGCTTGTTAAGACAGCAACGGCCACAGCCATCACAGAGCGATTCCCATTCTTTTTTAGTTAGATTCGCTAGCGATTTACTTTCCCAAAAATTGGGCTTTTGTTTTTGCATAATTAACCGAAAACATTAGTGATGGGGAATATCATAACAAGTCTTGAGAACTAGCTAAGCCATGGATGCAGATCAAGCACAAAAAATGTTGGAGCAGATTCGTAACAGCTATCTGGTTGAAATGCCAGTCAAGTGTGACGACATCGAAAATCTCATTCTGTCTTTGACAAGTAATTTTTCTGATAGTTATGCCGAGGTTTATCGTCTGGTGCATAGCATGAAAGGCAGTGCAGGAACTCACGGCCTGGCGATGGTCAGCGCGATTTGTCATGAATTGGAAGACAATTTGGCCAAACTGGATGAGTCCGGGAAAGACGTGAATGGGACTGAGATAAACATCATGTTACGGCTGGTAGACCTGGTTCGCCGTGCCCGTGGCATCGCCCTGAAAAACACTTCCGACTTTTCTGAGACCGAACGTGAGCTGGAGGCGATTCGAAAAGAGTCGTTGCAAGATGAGTATCCCGTTCTGCTGGTTGAGTCATCGGGTTACGTCAAACTGATGTGTCAACAAGCCCTGAGTAGTTTGCCTGTTCAACTGACTATCGAAGAGGATGGGCTGCTCGCTTTACAACGATTATTGAATAAACGTTTTGCCTGTGTCATCACTGCGAATGAAACCAAAACACTGAATGGTATCGCCATGATCAGTGCGATCCGCAATTCTGAATCGCGCAATAAAAATATCAAGACTATCCTGCTTACGTCACGCGAGGATCTGCGAGATGGCAAACATCTGCAAGTGGATTATGTAATAAATCGCAATGCCTCGTTGAGTGACAATCTAGTCCACGCCTTCAATGATATTTTGGCAAATCTTGGTTAGGGCTTGTTGATGTTCCGCATTTGCTGCGGTCCAGAAGCCAGTCTTAGGCTTGGTGGCTAGTCTAAACGTGCTGTCTGGTTAAGTACCAATCGCTTGAAAACCTGTCATTCCCCGTGCCCTTGTGAATCAATCTGCAGTGCGCTGATGTTATCTGGATTTATTGATCTATTTTTCCAGCGGGAAATTGCCGGCTTCCCAAGCAATTATATCGCCTTCTAGGTGCAGTAGCTGTTGAAAACCAGCGTCAACAAGAATGCCATTGGCGATGCTGGCGCGTCGTCCGCTACGACAATACACCACGATCGGAGTATTTTTGTAGTGAGAGAGTTTATCGATTTGTTGGCTGAGTTCAGTATGGGGTATGTTAATTGCTCCGGGCACACGCCCCGCAAGAAACTCTTCGGGAGTTCTGACATCAAGGATTAACATCTCCTCATTCTGTAGTTGGCTATGCAATGTCGCAGGGCTGATGTTTTTAGCATCGCTGGCAACGCCACAGGCAGAGATCAGCAATAGGCTTAGTAGTATTAATGGTTTTGTCATGGAGAATATGTGCTGTGTCATGGCTGACCTCTATTAGAGTATGCAAATCTTATTGTATAACTAAGGCGTGACTAACGTCTTTGGCAAATAGGCTGTATACTTTTCTGCCAATAATAATCCAAAGTAATTCCAGGTTGGGAAATACAATAATGACTACGCTCTGCGTGGCAAAATCCAGGTTGTTTTAATGTACGAGTCGTTTTACGGTTTAACGTCTAAACCTTTTAGTTTAGTGCCTGACGCACGATTTTTTTACGCCAGCACGGTGCATAAGCGTGGTCTGGCTTATTTGCGTTATGGCCTGCATCAAAAACAAGGGTTTGTGGTTGTGACAGGTCAGGCGGGGATTGGGAAAAGTACCTTAGTACAGACCTTGTTCACGAGTTTTTCTGGTGAGTCCTTGGTGGTTGCCAGTATTACCAGTAGTAATCTTAGTCCGGAAGAAACCCTGCAGTCCGTCGGTTATAGCCTGGGTGTTTATCGAGAAGGTATAAGCAAGGCTTCGCTGCTGATCTCGATCGAAAACTATTTAAAGGCGCGCGCTAAACAAGGGAAGCGGGTGGTGTTGGTTGTAGATGAGGCTCATTACCTGCCAAAAAAATCACTGGAAGAGTTGCGCATGCTCTCCAATTTCCAGCTTGATAATCAGTCGCTGCTACAGATTATTCTACTGGGGCAAACAAGTTTGAATGAGGTGCTTTCCGGGGCTGATATGGAGCAGTTCAGTCAGCGCGTAATCGCCTCCTGTCATTTGAAACCAATTAACGCCGAAGAGACACCTGCCTATATTGGCCACCGATTGAAGTGTGTCGGCTGGCATGGCGATCCTTCTTTCACTGGAGAGGCATTGGCGATTATATATGCCGCCAGTGGGGGCGTGCCAAGGCTTATTAATTCAATTTGTGATCGGCTAATGCTGTCAGCATCTACAAATGAACAACATACAATCGACCTTACGCTGGCGCTATCGGTTTGGCAGGAACTCAGCGAGGAAACTGCTGGTATATTCAATATGGCCAATCTAAATAGCCAAGACCTGCTCTCATTGCCTGATTTGCAAGAGTATGATTTTCCTGATGATGGGTCTATTGCGAAAAAGATTAACGCAGCAGTTAACCTTCAGACTGAGGCTGGCTCTCGACAACATAACCCTAGAACTGTTCAAGCCAATGAGAGCGTGGACTCTGCATCTTCGGTTGGAGCAATGGCTGCTGAAGCTAAGGCGGGTCGGCAGTTTGCGGAGCAGGCTAGAGCCGAGAGCCAGGTCGTGGCTGAAATGGAGAGTGGGCAAGTTAGCGAAAATGCCCAAACTTCTGAGAAACAGATAATCAGCGAACTTGAACAGGCCGTTGCGGCAAACGACTCATTTCCTGACTTGCCTGAAAAAACGGCTACCAAAACCACACCAAAACTTAAGGTGATGTTATTGTTGGTAATTCTATTCCTGGTTTTAGTTGTAACGATTTTATTGTTTATCATTTTCAGTGATACAGGAATTCAAACGAATTTGGCTGGGATGCTGAAATCTATTTTTTCACCTTAATCATTCACTCTGGTGGATCATAATCTCTGATCCAATTTTCCTCGATATGATGACTGTTGAGGCCTCGCGCTGGGCGCGCGCATCATAATGCCTCTTAACGCAAAGAAATAACAATAATATTAGAAAGGTTTGGTAAAATTATACTCAATTCGGTTGTATAATTTTTACTTGAGCGACGATGGGTTCGTACTAACTGTTGTTAGCAACGTATATCAAGATTTTGGTAGTGTAGAAGGTGTTTTTTATGTATGAGTCGCATTTTGGTTTAACTGCCAATCCGTTTCGTTTGGAACCTGATGCGCGCTTTTTTTATGCGAGTACAAGTCATAAGCGTGCGTTGGCATATTTGCGTTATGGCTTCCTTCAGGGGGAGGGCTTTGTTGTCATTACTGGTGAACCAGGTACTGGCAAGAGTAGCCTGGTTCAAATGTTGTTGTCAGACATCTCCAGTCAATCTCTGGTCATTTCCAGTATCGCCGGCACCAAACTAGAAGCAAATGAGTTTTTACAAGCTGTTGGCCGTAGCTTTGGTATTTCTGTAAGTAACGAAAAGAAGGCTTCTATATTAATCGCGATCGAACTGTTTTTGAAGTCGGTGGCGAATCAGGGCAAGCGGGCAGTGTTGATTGTCGATGAGGCACAAAATCTACCAGAGTCGTGCCTTGAAGAGCTGCGCATGCTTACCAACCTGCTGCAAGGAAATCACTCACTATTACAGATTATGCTGCTGGGTCAGCACCAATTCAATGAGACCCTCTCCAGACCCGACATGGAGCAGTTGAGCCAGCGGGTAATTGCGTTTTGCGAGTTGAAACCTTTAGACGTCGACCAGATGCGTGCCTACATTGGCCACCGCTTAGAATGTGCCGGATGGCTCGGTAAGCCATCAATAACTTCAGACGCGTTGGCACTTATCTACGCTATTAGCAATGGTGTGCCTAAATTGATCAATATTTTTTGTGATCGCCTATTTATGTCAGCTGCGCTCAAAAATAAGGATGCAATTGATTTTGAACTGGCAA
Organism: uncultured Chromatiaceae bacterium; assembly: GCA_945787785.1. Classification (GTDB taxonomy): domain Bacteria; phylum Pseudomonadota; class Gammaproteobacteria; order Tenderiales; family Tenderiaceae; genus Tenderia. The sequence goes on along the minus strand of CALZIO010000012.1, from coordinate 34,180 downwards.
ACTCAGTTCTGGATGAAGTAAAGGGGGACGCTACTAGCGAATTTTATGCAATTGATTTAAGTCAGGTTGATAAGTTTGTCGAATGTGATCCACTGCCTGGAGACGATTTTACAGCGCCAGTAATTCAAGACAGAACAATTGACGAAGTTGTTGAGGATAGCCAGATAACCAGTGCCGAGCCCGTTGAGCCCGTTGAACCCGTTGAACCCGTTGAACCAGTTGAACCAGTTGAACCAGTTGAACCAGTTGAACCAGTTGAACCAGTTGAACCAGTTGAACCAGTTGAACCAGTTGAACCAGTTGAACCAGTTGAACCAGTTGAACCAGTTGAACCAGTTG
>CALZIO010000012.1:0-33741 GCA_945787785.1 uncultured Chromatiaceae bacterium | reverse complement strand
AGCCAGTTGAGCCAGTTGAGCCAGTTGAGCCAGTTGAACCCGTCGAGCCAGCCCATGAAGTCGCAGAGCAATCCTCGCAGACACGTCAGCCGGCCCACAAATCGATCACTGAAGTTACGTCTGATGAATCAGTCAGCATAAATGAAGTAACTGAAGTGCCACCAGCTGAAGTTAAAGCAGATATTGAGCTTGAAACAGCGAATAGCCAAGCTGAACCATCGTTGACTGAGGCTGATCAATCAACATCACAACAACAAAGCTCTAGAGTGGCAGCTGCTGGTGCGGTACAAGAATCACCTACAGCTGTAAATAAATCATCAAAATCAGAGAAAGCGTCTAAGGCTGCGCTACGGGAAAGTTCACAGGAAAAAGCTGCTGAGGTAACGTTGTTCCAAGATAGTCCTGCAGAGCCTTATCATAAGCCAGATCTAATCAATAAATGGACAGTGTTGTCCATTATCTTTATTACTATTGTCATGATTTTACTGCCATTTTTTATTGAAGATATCATTGACTATTCGCAGAATGTCGCAAATGATGATTCATTTTCTTTCTATGAGTATGGTGCAAATACACAAGATAAACAGACAATGAAGGCGGAGTTACCTGAACCAGTATTTGAAGTGGATGAAAACTTATTTATTGATAAACCTATTTCTGGTGAATCTCAATTTGCCCTTGATGCCTTACCTGAAAAGGGGTTGGACGGATTGCAAACGAACCCTCATGTTGAGTTGGAAACAAAAGAAAATCTTGGCTTGGAATCAAACGCAGATCTGGCTGGGCAAGCTGATTCGCTGTCAACGCAGTTGCGTGATACGGCCCCGTTGCTGGTTGCCCCTGAACCTGTTGAGGCCGGTTCAGAGCCAAACAAGCAGAAACAAACTAATCAAGCTGCATCGGTAGAATCAAGCAAAACAACGCCTGCCCCAACTGAAATGGATGTGGTGACACCAACGATTGCTACATCAGTAGCAATGGCCGAGCTTGAGTCGAGAGAAGATGTAACAACGAAACAGAGCAAGCCTGAGCAGTCGGCCAACAAAATTTCACCTGATATCGAATCAAAAGTAGATGCCGTCCCGGTTGTTGTTGAAAGTAACGAGGTTGAGGCAGAGATTGTTACACCTGCGATTGACGAAGCTGCTGCGAATGAAGTTGCACCGGTTATTGTGATGGCAGATGTTGAGTCTACAAGTGTTGATGCAGCTGAGAGTGAGGTTGTCACATCCGTATCTAAGGCTGAGTTTGTTGACGATGCGCAGATTACACAACAAGATTTGACAACGTTAATCAATGAATTGATTACTTATTATGAGATCGGTGATTTATCTAGTTTTGTTGGATTATTTGCTGCCGATGCGATGGCTGACGGAGTGAAAGGTATTGAAAAGATTAGAAAGGACTATCTAGTTCTTTTTGATATTACAAGTATGCGCAAAATGCAGATTGAAGAGCTGGAATGGGAGTATCTGCAGGGAAGTGTCAGCGGTACGGGTGAGTTTTCTGTCACAATACAGCGTAAAGATCGTAAGAGACCTTTTTCACAGCATGGCATTTTAAACCTTTCTGTAATTAAGCAGGGCGATACTTTAGTGATCAAATCCATGTCACATGAATTAAAATAAACGGTTAATTTCACTTGCATTGATGATAACTCAAAGAGTTTGGCTTTGAATTTCAATCTTATATCGGTTGTTTTCTGCTTAGGAGTTTTGGCGTGCAGCAATGCTATGGCAGCGGCGATAGGTATGCCGCAGCAAACAGCCAAGCTTGGGTTTGCTGTCGGTGTTGCGAATATTTCAGTGAAAGATCCAACCGGTGCTACTGATAATGAGTGGGTGTTGAGACCGCTCAATCTCCTCTATACTAACCAAGCCTTTGGCTTATATCGGTATTGGGCTGAAGCCTTTTATCAAGAAGCCGTGTTGTCCGCATCAACGAGCGAGATAGGGCAGCAGGTTAAGCAGTTTGGTGTAAAAGCTTCTTTGCAAAGAGAAATTGCTAGCCATAATATTGGAACTTCGTGGCTGGGTGTAGGGCTCCAGCTATCTTATGATCGTTACGAAGATCGTCATACCACCGATAATTCAGGGTTTCTGGCACAAGTATATCCAAATCGTTCAGGGCTTGAACCCGCACTACTTTTGAATTATGTACTTGAAAAGAATATTGCTGGCTGGAATGTAGCGGGAAAAGTCGAAAAGAGTATTCCGTTCAGTGATGGCACCAGTGAGTTTATAATTTCTGTGGGGTTGCTGTTTAGTTTTTGAAGGTTAGGGAAGACCATGAATAAACTATTTCATTTCACTGTCGCCGCATTATTAATCGCATCAATGCTGGGGTTGGTTTCCTGTAATGGAATCCCTGGGGCTGAGTCTGGCGATTTGGCACCTGAGCGGCCGTCAAACACGATTTCTGGGTTTGTTGTTGATGACGCCATTAGTGGCGCTTTTATTAATGTCTATGCTTTTGATGGTGGTGAACGGGGGGGGTTGCTTGCCAGCACAACTTCTGCTGCGGACGGCAGTTATTCAGTTGAATTAGATAACGTTGTTTCTCGCCCTGTGTTGCTTGAGGCAAGAAGCGGTAGCTATGTTGAATTGGCGACGGGGCAGCAAATTGATATTAAAGAAGACGAAGTATTAAAGGCTGTTGTTATCCTGCAGCCAGGTCAGGCCTTGTCTATTATGGTAACTCCCTTGACTCATCTGGCTGCTGCACTGGTTGAATATCGCCTTGTTTCAGGTGTTGCTGTTGAGCAAGCGATTATTTCTGCGGCAGCTGAAATGAATGATTTGTTTGGTTTTGATGTGGTGTCTGTTTATCCGCGCAGTATTGCGGAGCAAGGACAGGACGACGCTCTTACCGCTGAGCATCTTTATGGGTTTTTTCTCTCAGCCCTTTCAAGTTGGACTAAAAGGGTTAGTGAACAGAATGATTTGGCACCTCATGCCATATACAACAGCATTGCACTGAGCCAGGTGCTTTATAAAGAAGTTGCCTCGGATGGTTTGCTTGATGGAAAGGCATTATCCAGTGGTACTGACAATGTCACTGACTTGGCGCTGGGTGTGGTTGCGCTGGCGCCGAATGCATATCGAATTTCTCTCGCGCAGCATATGCTAGCCATGGCATCAAGCAGTGCCAATGTTAGTGGTGTCACCGTCGAGCAGCTTTTGCCTCTGGCATATCGTTTTTTGAATAGCCAGCATCGCCTGTTCGCCGGAGTTGAAACTCAATTAATTGGAGATCAAGTTTCAGTAACTGCTGGTGAGAATCTTGGTGGCTACCACAGTGGTGTTTTTGATTATGTTATTGAATTGGGTAGTCCAGAATTAATAAGTAGTGTGAGTTATAGTGTGGATAATTTTGAATTACCTATATTGGTTGTGCCCGGTGATAGGAGTGTGCCCATTGATACGCGTCAGTTTGAAGACGGCAAGCATACTGTCACCATGGTTGCAAAGGACTGGTTAGGTAATTCTGTTGCGACGCACTCTTCTGTGTTTGAGTTTGATAATACCAGTCCATTTATAAACGTGACGTCAGAGCTTTATACAAAAGATCAGAGTTATGTTTTGAGCGGTAATGTTGAATATAATGGCTCGCGAATAAGTCAATTTGAAATTCAGGGGCGGCCCGTCTCAATTAATGATGATAATACTTGGTCTATTAAATTGCAGCTAGAAGCCGGTGATAACCATGTGTCTCTTGTGTTAAAAGACGAGGTAGGTAATGAGTTCCCAGAAGATATTATTATTACTCCAGATCAAACACCTCCAGTTATTGATACAAGTGCTGGGCATAGCTTGGCCATATTTTCCGGTTCAGATAGTACGGTTTTCTCTGGTAACTTGGCAGATAAGAATGAGGAGAATTCACTCCAGATAAATACTGATAAAATTGATTTAGATGGTATTTCAATAAGCCGTGCTTCGCTTGAAAATGAGTCGATCCCGTATTTTGTCTTTCAAGTAAATGACCCGATTGTTGAGGGTGTATCCACTGAGCGTGATGCACTCGATGTGCAAGTTCGTTATGAGAAGAATGGGGATGCCAGTTCAGATTGGAGAAAACTGATTCCCATTGATGATGAATATCTTGTTCCCTTGGCTTCAGAAACTTTGCATAGCTCATGGGATCAAGCTTCACCTATTGATGTGCATGCAGTGCGTGTGCATGTGCAAGACAAGGCGGGCAATGTTGGTGAAAAGTTATTCACATTCAAGACCGATTTTATAGTGTCTGAGCTCATTATTGACCAGCTTGATGATTTTGGGCATGACCTCTTTGCATCAACACCCTTCACTCAGAGGGGTAGTCTGCATGGTCGAGAATTTGATGCAGTTGGCTATACCTTTACCAATACCACGGGCAAAGCTATCTATGTCCAGCCAGAAGATGCTGGTGGACATGATGCTGTACATGAGTTCGTAAAGTTGGTGCGTGAAAATAAAGTTAGGCTTAAGACTTCGATTGATTGGTTAATGCGTATTCCGGAAAATGTGATGAATATTTGTGAAGCCGATCCAGAAAAAGATTGGGATTTAATTCTGAATCCAGCCCAAGTGTTCAATTACAGCGGTGGTCAGTGGGTGGCAGTGAGTCCACCGGAGCCTGTCTTTGGAGAGCTTGAGTACGTGGATAGTGATACACCTATTCCGCCCGAGCCTGGTGATGTAACTGCAGTTGAGGATTTTGATTCCGAATTTGCTAGTTTTCCCCCCATAACTCTTTCACAGGGTATAGTTACTTTTTATTTTGACTATCTAATATCATTTGGGCAACTATTGCCTGAACCTGCACTCGTGTTGAATTGGGAGCTCAACAAAGATAATGTGCTTCAGCGTTCTTGCGATCTTGTTAGAAGCTTTAGTCAACAAGAAATTTACAGCTACGTTTCAGAGCCAGGTTACCCAAAAGACTCTCGTTTAGTATTGGGTTTGGGTGATGATGATAAGGTGGAAATTACAGTTTCTGGCTATACAGCATTTGATAACACAAGTTCTGCTGATATTGATGAGATTAGTGGCTGGTATCGCATTCCACCTGGGCATAATGTGACAATCATTAAACGCGTTCGGACACCGGATTTGCCGTTGTATGATGATACTGAAGTTGCTAATGCTGGAACTGTAGCTAAATATAATGAACCGAAGTTGTATGATAAAACTATCACCTGGACTGTTAATCGTGAGCTAACAGTCAAGGCTGTACATGATGCCGGTGTTGATAACATATTCTCTATGACGCCAACAGAGATAATTACAGGCGAGGGAGCAGTGCCGTACCCCCCAATGAGCCGTTGATCGAGTTGTGGCCCCGCCAAAGATGCCGGGCTTGCTTTTAGTGGGGGTTAGTAGATCCCGATATCCAGATAAGTCCGTGAAATCTTGTCGATAGCAATCACATATCCAGCTGTACGCAGGTCATGGATTTTGTCGTTGCTGTTTAAGAGTTCACTGAGTTGCTGATAACCATGACGCATGGTGTCGTCCAGGCCTGAATTAACCAGGTCTTCTTCGTTGGCGCCACGAATTACCCGCTTGCGAACATCTTCCGATATACATTGGCCGCTTAGTTCTTCTAATAACTGTGCGAACTCCCGGCTGCGCATCTCTTCATGCCTGCGCTGCATACGGCCAAAACGGATGTGTGACAGGTTACGAATCCATTCAAAATAGGAAACAGTTACGCCCCCGGCATTGGCATAGATATCCGGGATGATTGTAACGCCTTTAGTGCATAGCACTTTGTCCGCTTCATACGTGATCGGCCCATTGGCAGCTTCAACGATGAGTTTGGCTTTGATTCCATCCACATTTGCACAGGTGATTTGTGCTTCGACTGCGGCCGGTATCAGGATGTCACACTCCATCTCAAGCGCCTTGATGCCGTCCTCATCAAAGTGGGCATTAGGGAAGCCCTTCATGGTTTTGTGCTCGATGATATGCTCGTGTAATGCTTCTATATCGAGACCATTTTCATCAATCAAAACTCCTTCACTTTTGATAACAGCAATGATTTTGGCATCATCTTCAGTCGATAGCAGACGCGAGGCGTGATAGCCGACGTTACCAAACCCTTGCACGACGATCTTTTTGCCTTCCAGGCCGGGTGTCAGTCTTGCCCTTTTGACATCGGCAGGATGGCGGAAAAATTCCTGAATGGAATATTGCACGCCACGTCCGGTAGCCTCAGTACGGCCACGAATGCCGCCATGTTGAATCGGTTTGCCAGTGACACAGGCCTGGGCATTGATATCATCCGGAAACAGGTGTTTGTATGTGTCGGCCATCCAGGCCATTTCACGTTGACCTGTGCCAACATCCGGGGCGGGTACATTGGTAGAGGGGCTGAGAAATCCTTTCCGTACCAGCTCCAGTGTGAAGCGGCGGGTGATCATCTGTAATTCATCACGGGTGTATTTGCTTGGGTCAATCAGCAATGCCCCCTTTGAACCACCGAAAGGAATATCCATCAAGGCACATTTGTAGCTCATCAATGACGCCAGCGCTTCAACTTCATCTTGATTCGCATAGGGCGCATAACGGATGCCGCCCTTGGCAGGTAAGCGATGGGTACTGTGCACGGCACGCCAGCCTGTAAACATTTCAATTTTGTCACGGATCTTTACTGGAAAAGTGACCTGGATGATTGATGAGCAGGCTTTGATCGCCGCAGCAGTGTTTTCATCCAGGTCCATCGTGGCAATGGCCCGATCAACAAGAAAATTTACGTTTTGACTGAATGAGAGTTCGTTTGTGCTGGTCTCTGACATATGATGCCTCCGTGCCCCGGTTATCAATTGGTTTTTGTTTGGCCATTACTATTTAAAAATAGCACACACAATCATCAGCGGCAGGATATGAATTTTATTTAATTTCAGTGGCTTGGTTAGTGGTCATGGTTGCCAGTCAAGCAGTTTTAATTTTTCCAAGTCAGCTGGCCGGTCCAGGTCCCAGATGCTTGCTTGTTCATGCCAGTGCCAACCGATAGCACTGAGCCGTGTGCGGGTGTCGCGTAGCACCGTATCGCTGCCCCAGTGAATATTGTGGAAGATATCTTCTACAGGCTTTGTCAGACCGATCAAAACATAACCACCATCTTCTGCGGGTTTGAGTACGCAATCGTGATTCCCCTTTAACGTTGCCAGTGCTTCCTCAAGGTCTGTTGCCGTCAAGGCAGGGCAGTCTGACCCAATCAGAATTACCTGGTTTGCTTGCTTGAGCGTTTCGTTAAAGGCATTTGCCATGCGCTCGCCCAGATCTGTTCCTTGTTGTTGTTTAAGTGTGATGGGGAAGTTTTTCTGGCATTCCTTGAAGAAAGGGTGCTCAAGCGCCTCTGAACCCCATAGCTCGACTGGGCATAAATTTGTTTGTGTTGCCGTGGCGAGGGTGTGCCTGACCAGTTGAGCATGCAAATCAGCCGCACCTTGTTGGCCGAGTGAAGGAATCAGACGGGTCTTGGTCCGGCCAGGGATGGGTGCCTTGGCAAAGACCAAAATGCGAGCTTCAGGAAACTGCATGGTGTTATTGATAGCGTTTGCTGAGTTGTTCCGGCGTGGCACCAAAAAAATAAGCCAGTCTGAGTCGCCACATCAGCAGGATAGTGTTAAGGATGCCGTGCTCTTCCCAGCGGCGACTTGAGGTGGTAACAGGTGTATTGATGCAGGCAGGGCGACTGTAATATTTGAGGCGCTTGCTCAAGTTGATATCTTCCATTAATGGAATATCCGCAAAGCCGCCAAGCTTTGAAAATAGCTCACGGCGGATAAAAATTGCCTGATCGCCTGTGGCGACGCAGCTCAAACGTGAACGCCAGTTCATCATAAATTCAACTATTCGTAGCAATGCTTGCTGGCCGCTCAGTTTTACATCAAACCGTCCCCAGGGTTTGCTAACAAGTGCCTCTGAAATTAGTTCTATAGCATTTGTGGGTAAGGTAGTGTCTGCATGTAGAAATAGCAGTGTGTCACCGCTGGCTTGTCGTGCCCCGTTATTCATCTGCCTGGCACGTCCTTTAGGTGTGTTGATGAGTTGATCAGTTAGCGGTGAGGCCAGAGTGGTGGTTTGATCATGACTACCACCATCCGCGACAATCACTTCGTGACCTTGCTGGCGCAAAGATTGTAATGGCAACAATGTCGCCTCGATGTTATCTGCTTCGTTGAGTGTTGGGATGACGACAGAGAGTTTGAGCATTGTGACTACAATGCTCCACCACAACTACTGCCTTGACCCGCAGTGCAGCCATAACAGTGATCCTTGATGACAATGGCCTTGCCATCAATATTGGTTTGCATCAGGTCTTTGATATGGGTTTTGGGTTGATTGCTTAACATGGCCGGTAGGTTGAGCATCTGATTAAAATCACAGTCATACACATAGCCCCGCCAATCGATGCTGATCAGGCTGCGACACATGACATTGTTCAGGTTTTCCTGTTTGAAGTTGTCACGTAGTAGTTGCATGTAGCCTTCAAACTCGCCCTTCGAGATCAGCGTGCTGCCAAAACGTTGGATTGGCATGTTGGTGAGGGTAAGAAGATTGCTGAAGACGATGCCAAAGTCCTGTAGATGCTCACGGTAGGCTATTTCCAGTTCAACCTGTGACGGCGGTAATGTTGGCCCCTGAGGGTTGTACATCAGGTTCAGGGTCAATCCTGTCCCTTGTTTGCCATAGCCAATGTGATTTAGTTTTTTCAGTGCCGCCAGACTGGCATCAAACACGCCTTTGCCACGTTGTTTTTCTACATTGTCTTTTAGATAGCAGGGCAATGAGGCAACCACTTCAACCTGGTGATCGGCCAGAAATTGGGCCAGGTCCTCTTGGTCTGGTTCAAATAGGATGGTGAGGTTACAACGATCGATAACATGAACATCAAGCTTACGTGCTTCAATTACCAGGAAACGAAAGTTTGGATTCAGCTCAGGTGCGCCGCCAGTCAGGTCAAGCTGTTTGATGTTGGCGGCCTTTATAAATTCAATTAACTGTTCGGCAGTTTCCCGCTCCATGTTCTCCTTGCGTTTGGGGCCGGCATTCACGTGGCAGTGCAGGCATTGCTGGTTACAGCGATAGCCTAGATTAACCTGTAGCGTCTCAAGCTTGCCGCGTCTGATAGCGGGGAAATCTGTTTCTTCAAGCAAGGGTAATGTTGCATGCATACATCTATCCTTCATTTATTAATCAGTTTTGCGAAACTTTTTTACCATAACTGGCACCAGCGCAAATAGTCCCAAAAGCCCGAATGCGATCAAAGTTTCGGCTGATACTAGCTGATCGAGTGAGTCGATACGGCCTAATGATTGTCCCAGATTGGCAAACACAAAACAGCCGGGCAGGATACCAATGGCCGTGCCAAGCACATACGTTCGAGTATTAATCGGTGTAAACGCCGGCGCCAGATTGACCAACCAGAAAGGAAACAGGGGAACCAGGCGCAGAAACAGCAAATAATGAAAGGCATTGTCATTAAAGCCATTGATCAGTTTTGCTGCTAGACCACTGTTCAGCTTTTGCCGCGCGGCATCAGCAAAAAGATAACGTGCAGCGAGGAACACCAGAGTTGCTCCCGCCGTGGCGGCGATCAGAATCACAACCGTACCGACCCAGCGGCCGAATAAAAAACCTACCGTCAGTGATAACAGCGTGGCGCCGGGAATGCTGAAAGCGGTCGAGGTGGTGTAAATGATGATGGCCAAGGCAATAGCCAAAGCATAATTGTTTTCGGTGTAAGCCAGCAGGGCATCCCTATTGTCTTTAATCACATCGAGGCTCAGGTATTGATCACCACCCAGGGCAAAGAAGACAACCAGGGCGCCGATGAACAGGGCTGCAATAGCGAGTTTGAGCCAGGTTTTATTTTGTGGCATGGGTGTCCTGATGCTGTTTTCCATGGTTGCGTTCTCCATCCTACTTGATTGCATGGCATTTGTTTTAGCCTGGCAGGCAGCGATATCAATGTAGTCGCTTGAGTCGTTTTAACCTTACAATTAGCTATTTTATGTGCGGAATAATCCATAACCAATTGAAATTAAGATGATTATAGTCTTGGTTTAGTCAAAAAAGGGCATTGGCGCGAATTTGCCGTGACTATAAGTATTAGCGAATGCTAACTATTGGTGCAGATTTGATTTAAGGCTTCATGCTTTTATACCGATAGCAATGATGAGCCTTTGTTTTCTATATAAGGCTTTCTATATGTATGGCTGAAAACAAGTCGTTAGTTTTAAAGCCATTTGGATAAAAGAAATGGATTTTTGCAGGGTATGCAGAACAACACTGAATCTAGAATTGGCGAATCGGCCGGAGGTGCTAATAACCGCTCCTACAAGCGCTATATCGTCAATCTACAAGGCCAGATTTGCCAAAGTCAGCAAAACAGTAGTGTCGAAATCCGGGATTTTTGCTTGGGCGGCATGTATGTAGCGTATGCATCCACAGAAACAGATTTGGATAAGTTGGTACTTGCCCCCGCCATGGGTGATGTCATTACAATTCAGTTCTCGTTGCCAATTGAGCCTGAAGAGATACTTCAGGTTCAAGGGCGGGTGGTTAGATCGGATCTGACAAGCCTGGGTATTTCCTTTGTACAGCCAAACTTCCTTGTGTTAGAAAAGGTTATTGCATATGCGCGAGAGTATCAGGAGCAGGAAGCACTCTCTACATTATCGGACCATGGTGGAGATACCGCAACGTATGGTGGTCTAGCTTATGATGTCCTGCTCAAAAATGTCCGTACCCTCACGCTCAAACCGATTCGGGTGCTGATAGACAGTTATATGGAGAAACAAATCAGTGTATTGATGGATATGGCCGACAAGTCTGTCAATATTACTGAGCAAAACGCCTATTTTTCCACCATCGAAATATTCAAGAAGCATGGCAAACAATTCAGGGCGACCTTTCTTAAGGGTATGCATCAAACTGTCTATTCGACACCGGCGAATATCGATCAGGATTTAGGGACTCAGGTAAGTGAATTGTCATCGAGTGGCCTGTCGTTGGTTGATGATGAAGCGATGGATGACTGGATTGCCCGCTCTGAAATCTCGGACAAAGCCGAGTCGGCGCATCTTGAAGCACTCGCCGGCATTGAACAACGCTTATCTTTACTGCTGGGAATGAAAATATGGAAACAAAATAATCCTATTGGCCCCGAAGCATTTTCCCATGCGTTTCAGGTGGCCTTAAAAGACATGGATATCGACAAATCAGCCTATCTGGTCTGTTGCAAGATTTTTAGAGATGTATTGAGGGAAGGTTTGACTGAGCTCTATCAAACCATCAATGACTATCTCATTAAAAACAGAATTCTGCCTGAACTACAGTACAAAATTAAGGTGAGTGAGGATGCAGGAACGTCACCCCGTCGCAAATCAAAGAACGATATTGACAGTGCGCGGGAGTTTCTGGATACGCTTGATAGTGATGGCGGCAATAACCTGTACGACCTGATTTCCAGTCTCCAGTCTAACAAGCATAAAAATAAAACTGATGGCACATCGGATCGGCGCAGTTTTAGCACTCAACAGTTAATCGGTAAGCTTTCAGAAATAGCACAGCAAGAACCCTCCGATGTGGCTAAAGATGGATTAACATCACGATCGCTACAACTGCTGGAACAACTTGAACAAGGTGATGGCGAATTTCAATTGGGGCCGAGAGAAGCCGCCATTATGGAAACAACGGGCTCTATTTATGATGCCCTATACAAAGATGACATCATCACCCCCGGTGTTAAGGAATGGCTAAGTGATGTCGAGATGCCTCTGTTGCAAGAGGCGATTAAGGACGAGTCGGTATTAGCGGATAAAGGCCATATTGCCCGGGCATTTATCAATCAGTTGTCCAAACTTGAGTTGTACAACGATGATAGTCGTGATTTCATCAGCAATTCAGTAAAACGCACGATTGAAGGGCTACTCAAGCAGATTGGCGAACAGCCGGGAATGAATGAGCAGTTGATGTCGTCGCTGCTGAACAAGATCAACGCCCTGGTAAATATCCAAGACAAGGCCTACAACGATAATTTCAGTGAATCTCTGGAGCTGTGTGAGTCTGAGATAGCGCTGCCCACACTCAAACTCAAACTGTTGCCTGATGAATTTCCAATGCCTATGGAACTGCAGTTGAGAGAATGGCGTAAGCGAATCAGGCGTATAAAAGTGGGTGACTGGATTTTGTTTAATGCCAGCTCCCATGAATCCAGCCGGATGAAGCTCGCTTGGATCTCTGAGAATTTTGATCAATATGTCTTTGTAAATATGCTTGGACTGATGGAAGGAACTATTGGTGTTGATGATATGGCCCGACTGTTGAATTCAGGCGCAGCAATGTTTTTGGAAGATGCCGAAGAGCCCGCAGTGGACCGTGCTCAATACAGTATGCTGCATACAATGCATTCCCAGCTCATGCATGAGACGACTCATGATCAGCTTACTGGTCTGTTTAATCGGCGTGAGTTTGAGAAACAGATGAAAGAAGAGTTGGTAGAAACCGCCGATGTATCCAGATCAAATATTATCTGTATATTTGATGTCGACTATTTTGAAGTTGTTAACAGTACTTATGGGTATGAAGCCGGTGATCAGCTGCTGGTTGAGATTGGTGACTTTATCAAGGAGTTTTTTAAGGGCTTCGGACTCTATGGCCGTGTGGGTGGCAACCAATTTGCGGTGTTGCTAACAGATTGCAGTACACAGCAGGCCATCGATATCGTCGACATGCAGAAGGAACAATTTTCCCACTATCGTTTTAAATTTGAAGAAAGCAGCACCATGGTGACACTCAGTGCCGGTGTTGTCGCCATCGATCTGGAACGTCAGGAAATCCCCCGTTTGTTACAGACCGCTGAAGCGGCTTGCCGTCTGGCCAAGAGCAAAGGCGTGAATTGCATGCACGTGGTTGAAGTGGATGATGATCAAATCCAGGAAAACAAAGTGCTAATGGCCTGGGCATCAAAGATCGATGACAGCCTAACTAATGACAGCTTGGTATTGCGCTATCAGCCGATTACCCCGGTTTGTGATAGCACATTACTGTCTCACTCTGAAATACTTCTAGGTGTCACGGATGAGAGCGGTTCACTGGTGTCGCCCGAGCCATTTATTTTGGCAGCGGAAAAATATCGCCGAATGCCTGAGATAGACCGCTGGGTTGTAAAAAATATCTTTTCTTTTCTGAATGAGAACCCCGGCGTGATCGACACCATTGGTGGCGTGGCAGTCAATCTGTCTGGCCTGTCGGTGAATGATGAAAGTTTTGTTCCTTTTATTCTTGAGCAGCTAGAACAGCTAAACGTCTCCACTGATTACATTACCTTCGAGATTACTGAAACAGCGGGGATAGAGAGCCTGTCCAGCGCTGCCGAATTTATTAATGAGATTAAAAAAACAGGCTGTAGTTTTTCCCTGGACGATTTTGGTACCGGCATGTCGACTTACTCCTATCTGAAGAATCTGCCCGTTGATTACATAAAAATTGATGGCTCGTTTGTACGCGACATTGAAAACAATGACAGTGACAAGGCTGTGGTGAAATCGATTACCGAGATAGGTCATTTCATGGGCAAGAAGATCATCGCCGAATGTGTCGAAAAAGAGTCCACTATTGATCTGTTAAGGAACCTGGATGTGGATTATGTGCAAGGCTATGCGATATCCAAGCCCAAGCTGCTGAAGATGCTTTGAGGCCTTGGGCTCAACGGCGGTGCAGTTTGATAATAGGACAGTAACTGCCGGTTTAAACTGCTAATTTCTGGCAGAGGGATATGTTGAGGGTGGCAAGTTCCGAAACATAAAGGCGGCCTGAGGCTTATCTGGAGTACCTCGTTGTTGTGCCGATACTAGATTGGGTGGATAAATTTATATAAACCAATCTAGTAAACAAATGTTGTGCTCATGTTAGAGAGACTCGCTCAATCCTGGTTATCGCTGCAATGCCAGATGATCCCCAATGTGGTTGGAGGAATGGCGGTGTTTGATATGGCTCCGGGCGATACGATCAATCCGACTGCCTGCTGGCCTGAAGTCGACTCCGCAAGCTCGGATGTGCTTGCTGCTGCCAGTCTGGCGGTATCCCGACAGGCTCCTGTGGTAAGCGGCGAGGGATCAAGCAGCAATGAATCAGGAATGGAAGATGTGGTTGTTGCCTGTCCATTGCTACAGAATGGTTCGTTCTATGGTGTAGTTTCCGTACAGCTGATGGCGCCGCACGGCCAGCAAGCGGCTGTGATTCAATTGCTCCAGTGGGGTGCTGCCTGGCTGGAGCTGCTCCTGGCAAGGGAGCGTAAGGAGGCTGCCCAGTTATCCCCGCTTCAGTTTTCTGTCTTGGCCTCTGCAGTTAAATGTGAACATTCAGAAGCAGCTGCAACCTCTGCGGCAAGTGAATTGATGTGTCAATTGTCATGTGAGCGAGTATCTATTGGTCTGCTGCATAAGCAGGCAGTCGAGGTGAAGGCGCTGTCACAAAAATCAAGTTATGAACCACGTTCAAATCTTATTCGAAATATTGAACTTGTCATGCATGAGGCCGTGGCACAACAGACAACGATTATCTATCCACAAATCGATCCCGGTGTTAACCATCTTGATGCTCATGCGGTCTTGTCCAAGACCGAAGGCGACGAAACACTATGTACAGTGACATTGGTAAGTAACGACAGGATAACTGGGGCGATTTGCTTTGAGCGGTCATCAAAAGAGCACTTTAACGCTTCCGATGTCAAGCTGTGTGAAGAGATGGCGCAACTGTTGGGGCCAATTTTAGAGATGAAACTGCGCTTGGAGCGTCCTTTTATTACTGTGGTTAGAGAAGATGTTATCACTGCGTCGGTTAGACGAATAGTTGGGCCGCATGGTTTACAACGAAAACTTGCCCTAGTGCTCTTGCTTGGTTTTGTTGGAATGCTGGCTTTTGCCAGTGGCGATTTTCGTATTACTGCACCTGCCAACCTTGAAGGTGAGGTACAGCGTGTGGTGGTGGCGCCATTTGATGGCTACATAGACAAAGCCTATGCACGAGCCGGTGAAACGATCAAATCAAATGACGTGTTGGCGGAGCTGGATGACCGGGAGCTGCGCCTGGAGCAGCGCAAACTGATCTCGCAACGTGAGGAGATGAGAAAACAATATAACAAGGCCCTGGCTGGGCTTGACCATGCCCAGGCACGCATCTACCGAACTCAGGTTTCTCAGGCTGAGGCAAAACTTGCACTGTTGGATGAACAGCTTGCGCGAACAAAAATTATTGCCCCTTTCGATGGTGTCGTTATCGCTGGTGATTTGAGCCACTCACTGGGGACGCCGGTTGAGCGGGGACAACTTCTGTTTGAGATGGCACCGTTAAATGAGTACCGGGTGGTGCTTCAGGTTGATGAGCGCGATATCGCAAATATAGATGTTGGCCAACAGGGCTCACTAACACTTTCAGCGATGCCCGGAAAACGTTTTGCCTTGGCGGTTGAAAAGGTTTCATCCGTCTACCAGGAAGATGAGGAAAACGCTGTTTTTCGGGTTGAAGCACGCATCGTTGAGAACACGGAAACACTGTCCTTGCGCCCTGGTATGAAGGGTATAGGCAAGATAGAGATTGGCCAGCGCAACTACCTGTGGCAGTGGACTCGGCGGATGTTTGGCTGGCTACAGCTCCACCTTTGGGCATGGTTGCCCTAGGCATGACTGACACAATGGCAGTGCCGGAAAATGAAAGCCTGTGGCTGCGTGTCGCGGGCCTAAAACTTCGCTTAATGGCGCACGCCAAGATCCATAGGCATGAATACCGTGGGCAGCCCTGGTATGTGTTGCATGATCGTGTCTCGGCGCGTTATTACCGTTTTAGTGAGGCTGCTTATGCGTTTATAAAACAGCTGGACGGCTCACGCAGTGTTGAAGAAATCTGGCAAGCCCTGAAGGACGCAGCGCCGGAAGAGGCGCCTGCACAGAGTGAGATTGTTCAGCTTTTAGCGCAACTGCACGATGCTGAGTTGTTGCTCGGTGACATGCCTGTTGATGGTGCTGAACTTTATGCTCGCCGGCAAAAACAACAACAACTGAAATCGCGTCAGCGTTGGCTACGTCCGTTGAGCATGCGTTTTCCATTGGCGGATCCCGACAGCCTACTGACAAAGTTACTACCACTTATCAGGCCCCTCTTTAGCAAGGCAGTATTGTTTGCCTGGCTGGTATTTGTTGCCGTTGCCGCGCTTTTTGCCGCCAGTCATATTCCTGAACTAATGGCGCATTGGTCCAGCCGTGCTATGGATCCACAAAATATCCTGTTGATGTTCCTTGTGTATCCGTTTATCAAGGCACTGCATGAGTTAGGCCATGCGGCCGCGACCAAGGTCTGGGGCGGAGAGGTTCACGAAGTGGGCATCATGTTGTTGGTCCTGATGCCCGTGCCCTTTGTTGATGCCTCCTCTGCAACTGCATTTAGTGACAAGTGGCGCCGTGTCATTGTCGGCGCTTCAGGCATTATGGTGGAGATGTTCCTGGCTGCAGCCGGATTGATGATCTGGCTTAATGTTGGGCCGGGCCTGCTGCGCGATATCGCCTTTAATATAATGTTTGTCGGCAGTGTCTCAACGCTGCTTTTTAATGGCAATCCGTTGCTACGTTTTGATGCCTATTACGTCATGATGGATGCTATCGAGATCCCAAACCTCGGACAGCGATCCAGTCGTTATCTTAGCTATCTTGTTAAACGATATGTGTTTTACATAAGCAATGAGACTTCACCGGTTACGGCGCAAGGTGAGCGAGCCTGGTTTGTAGTTTATGGCATCGCCGCATTTATCTACCGCCTTTTTATCAGTTTTGCTATTGCCCTTTTTGTCGCGGGCAAATTTTTTGTGATAGGGGTTGTGTTAGCCATCTGGGCCTTATTCGGTCAGCTGGTGTTGCCATTGGCTAAAAGCTTGGGTTTCCTGGCAGTGGGGAGCGCCCTGGAAGGAAGGCGTTTTCGTGCGCTTACGATTACAACGCTGACAAGTTTGATGTTGGCAGGCTTTGTTTTTCTGGTGCCCACACCTTCCTGGACGCAGGCAGAGGGTATATTGAAATTGCCTGAACAATCTATGGTGCGAGCCGATACCGATGGCTTCATTGTGCAGCTGCTGGCGCAAGATGGCCAGGTCGTTCATACAGGAGATCCACTATTTAAGCTGGACGATCCCTTGTTGCCATCACGCCTGTCTGTGCTGGAATGGAACCTTGAGGAACTGAATATTCGACAGACCAACGAATTCATGCGCGATCGGACAGAGGTTGGTATTTTACAGGATGAGATTGTCAGAGTAGAGGCCGAGATCGCTGAAGTTAAACAACAGATGGCACAACAGGTCGTTCTCAGTCAGGTGGATGGGGTGTTCGTGGCATCGCGTTCCAAGGATCTCCCCGGCCGGTTCGTCAAGAAAGGTGAGTTGCTAGGCCATGTTGCTGATCTTTCGTCGGTGGTCGCCCGTGTTGTCATTCCACAAAAGACAGTCGATCAGGTGCGCAGCGATACTGAATCGATAGAAGTAAGATCTACCCATCAACCTGGCGAATCCATAATAGGGGCTATTCAGCGAGAAGTGCCATTGATTAGCGACCAATTACCCAGCCGTGCCTTGGGTACTCAGGCGGGGGGTGCCATAGCGGTTGATGCGCGTGATAGCAGTGGTGTTCAGGCCCTCGAGCAGATCTATCAACTGGATATTGCCTTGCCACCACAGCAGCACGGCGGTTATATCGGTAGCAAGGTCTACGTTCGCTTTAACCACAGGGCTGAACCTTTGGCCAGGCAGTGGCTGCGCAGCCTGCGACAACTGTTCCTGGCGCGGTTTGAAATTTAGTCAGGCTTATTTTTCCCACTTCATCTTTCGGACGGCTGCTGACGATAAATGCCTTATGGCAGCGGAAATTCCACTATCTACCTAAATTTTCAGGGAATCTTGTTAAGAAACCCCGCCAAATGCCGAATTGTTAACTAGCCATAGTTATTTATTGAGTGACTGCGTAGAAGTGATATTTTCAGAGCGACAATCTAGCCAAAATAGATATTCCCCACCATCCATCAGGATGGTGTTGTCGCTTTTTTTCCTGTCCTGGAGCCTGACAAGTGGGGCAGAAGAGATGCCGGTACTTGACTGCATTGTAACGCCTTCCATCACCATTGATGTCAGCAGCCCTGTCCCGGGTACTCTGGCAGATGTTGCTGTGGACCGCAGTGACATCGTTGCGCAAGGCCAGGTGATAGCAAGGCTGAATTCGGAAGTGGAACAGGCAACGGTTGCGCTTGCGCGGGCGAAAGCAGCGCTGGATTCAGAGGTTAATCTGGGTGAAGTTAACTTGATGTTTGATAAACGTAAACACAAACGCTTTGATTCGCTTTATGTCAATGATGTAGCTTCATCGCAGGATAAAGATGAAGCTGAACGAAATATGGCTTTATCGAAGGAAAAACTCAAGCATTCACGCGAATTGCGCAAGCTAAGAAAACTCGAGCTGCAGAAGGCAGAAGCACAGCTAAAGCAAAAGAGTATTCGAAGTCCCATTCAGGGTGTTGTTGTGCAGCGCTATAAGTCTGCCTCTGAACACGTTGAGGAAGAAGCAATTGTGCGCATTGCACAATTCAATCCCCTGTACGTGGAAGCTATCGTGCCCATAGAACAATTTGGCAAGATTAACAGCGGTATGCAGGCCGATGTGTTTTTCGAGGTCTTTAATGAAACGCCACAACGTGCCACTGTCACCGTGGTTGATCAAATGGGTGATGCAGCAAGTGGTACCTTTGGGGTACGTCTTGAGCTGCCAAATCCGGAAAATAAGCTACCTGCCGGACTCAAATGTAATGTAAAGATCCTGTCTGATTTTCCTGTTAAGCAAGCTGAAGATTCCGAGTCTAATGGTGAAGTTGTCCAGCAGAATAATAATCTTGAGACGCTAGCGGGGATAGAAGGGGGGGATGTAATAGCAATAAATTTAGCTGATACGCCGTCTATAGCAAGTTGTTCATCGATTGGCCCATTTGCATCTAGCTCAGAGGCACAGCAACTTATTGGCCTGCTTCAAGATCAGGGCCTGGCACCATCTGCGCTGACACTAAGCCAGGAGCGGTCCCCCAGGTTCATTGTGCTGGCGCCAAATCAGGAAAGTCGTGAACAATCAAATCAGCTCATGGCGCGGATGAAAGATGCTGGAATTCAGGACTTGGCAATGATGTGGAGAGGTCGATATAAACACCGAATCTCGCTTGGCGTCTATGGTAAAGAGATCACGCTTAAAAAGCGCGTAAACCTGCTTGCGCAGCTAGATTTCGAAACTGAGGTTGTTGAGCTTAGCCAGCAAACAAACAAGTGGTGGGTGGATGTAAATTATCCTCTCAGCAATTCTGAGAGAACAGTCCTGACTAAGGCACACCCCCAAGTGATGGCCGGAAAACAGTCCAGACCATTAGCCTGTAGCGAACAGCTTTCCAGAACCGCCTCCAGGTAAACCGCCCCTGTCCTTTCCGCTCAGGCGGGAGCTCCAGCAAAATCACCCGAAATTTCAAAAGTATGGCACCCATCGTGCCGTTAATTATAGATAGATAAACGCTTTTGTTTAGATTAGGTCCAGATTGTCGATCGAGAATGAAACTGGAACGATGGCACTCAAGAAGATAGAAAAAACATGCCAAAGAATTTTTGGTAGTAAGCATGACAGTATCCAGGCCAGTTTCCTGCTGGAAGCCTTGGAGCCTCGTTTGTTGCTTTCTGCTGACCCTGTTGGTTTGTCTGCGGGGGGGGATCTTTTCTATGATGACAAAGACATCCCATTACAAGACGTAGATGATCCTGAAGTAGTAGAAAGCTTGATCGCCTCGCTGGCACCCCAGCCAGAGAGTAACGATGTGGTACCAGCTTATTTATCCGAAAACCTCCCGCGTTCGTTGGATCTTGAGTTCCTGTCTCATTTAGCTGTAGCAGGGCAGGAATCACCTTCGATAGATGACCGCTCAGGCATCTACATTGCGCCACCACCGCTAGCCTTGTTAACCGATATAGGCGATGAGCCATTGTTGGCACCTGATGCAGAGACATCGGTGCGCCATGAGCTTCTGTTTGTCGATAACCGCACGCCGGAATATCAACAACTGCTGGATGATATTCAAAAGCGCGATGGCAGCATTGCCTATGAGATTTTTGTTCTCGACCCAAACCGCGATGGCATTGAGCAGGTCAGCGAGGTGCTGGCTCAGTATGATCAGATTGATGCCGTGCATTTCATCTCCCATGGCAGCAATGGTGCGGTTCAACTGGGCAGTAACTGGTTGTCACAAGAAAACATTGCTGCCTATTCGTCCGCAATTGAGGGCTGGGGCAACGCCCTAAGCAACGAAGCCGACTTGCTGTTCTACGGTTGTAATCTTGCTGCTTCTGCAGAAGGTGTATCTCTGATTCAGTCTTTAAGCCAACTGTCGGGCGCCGATGTGGCCGCCAGTAGTGATCTAACCGGTAATGCAGCATTGGCCGGTGACTGGGTGTTGGAATATCAGGCAGGTAAGATCGAGACAAATATCGCCTTCAGTGAAAGTTTACAGAAAAGCTGGAGTGGCACGCTGGCAATAGCATCTTTTCAGGAAGGAAGTGGTACTTATACCGGCACTCTGGATACCAAGCTTGATGCTGGGGCCACATCAACAAAGTATGACACTGCGACCGAACTTGATGTGGATAGCAGCCCGTCACTGCAGAGCCTGATACGTTTTGACAATATCTTTGGTGCCAGCCCAGGGCAGATTCCCTGGGGATCGACCATCAATTCGGTCGAGCTGATATTTGAGGTAAGTGGTGCCAGTGCGGCAGGAGCAAATATTGAATTGCACCAGATGTTGGCTTCGTGGAATGAAGATTCAACCTGGGATTCAATGGTTGGCGGAATCCAGCTCGACAACATCGAAGCAAATCTGGTGGCTGACAGCACCCTGGTGACACCCAACGCAACAGGCCAGCAAAGCTTTATGGGGATGACCACGACCGTACAGGCCTGGTCTGATGGTGATGCCAACTATGGCTGGGCGATTACCAATAGCAACACCAATCCCTGGAAATTTTACAGCGCTGACGAAGGCACTGTTAACTTTCGGCCACTGCTTCAGGTTGATTATACGGTTAACACACCTGACAGCAGCAATCCTCTCTGGTTGTCTACCGATAATCATGTTAGCAGCGGTGGTCAGCCAGGGACAGAGGATTGGAGAAAAGCAGATCTGGTGCAGATTGCAGGTCCGAACCTGGGCTTTGAACAAGCTGGAATTACCGACGGTACCTTTGGTATGGCATTTGATGGTGACTTCTTCGCGCCAAGCAAGAACGTAGTCGGCTCCCATTATGTCAGTGCCGATATCCAGGTAGGGGCTTCAAACTTTCAGCTCAAGGCAGGTGACCTGCTGCTGATCAGTGATTCCACTAACTGGGTCGGTAACTCTGCCGCCCCGGATCCTGGTTTTAGCAATGCCCTGGCGTCGGTGGATAAACAGAAAGATGTGGTTGTATTCCGCCCTGATATCGTAGGGGACTACAGTGTTGGGTCTTTTGCGCTGTTGCTGGATAATCCGGCCGGGGCCGATCTCATGGGCATTACGCTGATTGAGCAAGATACCAAAGTCGGTGATGCCAACCTGCAGGCGGGTGATTTTCTTTTCTCTCGCTCTGGTGGAGCAGAGGACGAAGATATCTGGCTCTATCAAACCACCGATGTGGGAACAGGCACTACCAGCGGAAGCGCGAGTGTTCTTATCGAAGGTACCGATGTAAACGTCAATATTGATAAAGTGAATGGCATTGATCTGGTAGAAACAAATACGACTATCGGTGGCCAGACCTTAAGTGCAGGAACTATTCTGTTAACCTCGGATGCCAATGTGGCGGGGTCGAATGCGCTTGCGATAGAAAAGTTTGACGTCTATGCGCTAAATGTCACAAAAACCACACTTGTGTCGGGACTCGGCAATGGTATAGCGACAGCATCATTGGTATTTGATGGCAGTGATGTCGGTTTCGAAGCTGGCGCTGAAAAGCTCGATGGATTCACATTGACAGTTTCCAATAATCAGGCACCAGTGGTAACCACAACGCTGGCAACACCTCTCAATTATACAATCCTGGATCCTGCCACGGTTATAGACCCGCTTGCATCAGTGGCGGATGTAGACAGCACAAACCTGGATGGTGGTGCCTTCACAATCAGTATTTCTTCAGGCGTGACGGTAAATGACACCCTGAGCATAAAACCAGGTGGCAATGTAACACTCAGCGGCTCAGATGTGCTGGTTAGCGGCACCACTATTGGCGCAATCGATGCCGTTAATGATGGAGTTAACGGCGTAGATCTTGTGATTAACTGGAACGCTAACAGTACTCCCGCCACCATCGAAGAAGTCTTGCACCAAGTTGCGTACAACAATACCTCAGGCACACCAGATACCAGTACCCGTATTGTCGATTTTGTGCTCACCGATGGCGACGGAGGCACAAGCGAACTTGCTCAGCAAACAATCAACTTTACTGGTGTTTCAGCCCCTATCGTCACGATGCCAGGTAACATGGTCACCTTCAATGAAGGTGATGCTGCGCCTGTCATCATTGATCCAGGCGCAACCATTAGCGATGCTGATAGTACTGACTTTGATACGGGCACATTGACAGTGGTCATCACGAACAACGGCAGTGTTAATGACGTGCTGGGTATTTTTCCTGGTGGCAATGTCAGCCTAAGTGGTTCCGATGTGCTGGTTAGCGCGACAGTCATCGGCACGATCGATGCCATTAATGATGGCACAGCCGGTAACCCACTGGTCATTACCTGGAATGTCAACAGCACACCCGCCACCGTTCAAGAGGTTGTACGCCAGATCGCCTTCGATAATAGCTCTGAAAATCCGTCGGGTCTGACCAGAACCGTGGGTTTTATACTCAGTGATGGTGATGGTGGTACCAGCTTGCCGGGTAAGCAGCAGGTGAACGTGAATCCCGTTAACGATGCCCCAAGTAGCTCGGATAAAACAGTTGGCACTGCTGAAGAGACTGGCTATACATTTGCCGCGGCTGATTTTGGTTTCGGTGATGCGGTGGATAATGACAACTTCAATGCTGTCAAGATAAACACATTACCTGCCCTCGGAACACTAACCAACAACGGCAGCGCTGTGAATGTTGGTGATTACGTCAGTGTTGCTGATATCGATCTTGGTTTATTGGTTTATACACCACCGCTGAATGGTGTGGGCACGTCCTATGCCAGCTTTGATTTTCAGGTGCAGGATACAGGTGGCACGGCCAATGGAGGTGTGGACCTTTCCAGCGTCAACACCATAACGATCGATGTAAGCAATATTGATGACGCCCCAGGCGGCAGTGTTACCATCAGTGGTACTGTGGCCGAAGACCAGGTTCTCACCGCCTCGAACACCCTGACCGATGAAGATGGCCTTGGTGCTATCAGTTATCAATGGCAGCGTGACGGGGTGAATATTGGCGGCGCCACCGCCAGCACCTACACCCTGGGCGATGCCGATGTCGGCGCTGCCATCACTGTGGTGGCCAGCTATACCGATGGCCAGGGCAAGGCCGAAGCGGTCAGCAGTGCGGCCACCGCCGCCGTGGCCAATGTCAACGATACTCCTACTGGTGCAGTGAGCATCAGTGGCACGGTGGCTGAAGATCAAATCCTTACAGCCAGCAACACCCTGGCCGATGCTGATGGCCTCGGCGCCATCAGTTATCAATGGCAACGTGATGGGGTGGATATCGGTGGTGCTACAGCCGGCACTTATACCTTGGGCGATGCCGACGTCGGTGCTTCCATCACTGTGGTAGCGAAGTATACAGACGGCCAGGGCAAGGCCGAATCCATCAGTAGTGCGGCTACCGCCGCAGTAACTGGTGTGAACGATGCTCCAACAGGTGCCGTCAGTATCAGTGGCACTGTCAGCGAAGATCAAATCCTCACCGCCTCGAACACTCTGGCCGATGGGGATGGGCTGGGCGCTATCAGTTATCAATGGCAACGTGACGGCGTGAATATCGGCGTCGCCACGGCCAGCACCTATACCTTGGACGATGCCGATGTCGGTGCAGCCATCACCGTGGTGGCGAAGTATACAGACGGCCAAGGTACGGTCGAATCAGTTAGCTCAGCTGCTACCGCGGTAGTAAGCAATGTTAACGACTCTCCTATTGGCACAGTGACCATCAGTGGCACGGCGACTGAAGATCAAATACTCACCGCTTCGAATACCCTCTCCGATGCCGACGGCCTCGGCGCCATCAGTTATCAATGGCAACGCGATGGTGTCGATATCGGCGGCGCCACTGCCAGTACCTATACCTTGGGCGATGCTGCTGTCGGTTCTACCATCACTGTGGTAGCTAAGTACACCGATGGTCAGGGCACAACCGAATCAGTCAGCAGCGCCGCCACCGGCGTCGTAACAAATGTCAACGATGCGCCTACAACTATTACACCAGGTACCGTGATTGTAGATGAAAATACAGATACCACTGAGGGCCTCACCGTTGCGACGCTCACAGCAGTCGATGCTGATGATGGAGATAACGCGACTTACACAATTCAAGGTGGTGTAGATGCTGCCAGGTTTAGTCTGATCAATGGTGATGAGCTGGTGCTTACTGATGGTGTGTTGGATTTTGAAACGCAAGGCAGTTATGAAGTCGTTGTGCGAGTCACTGACGCTGATGGTTTAAGCCATGACGAGACAATCACCATCACGGTTAATGACGTATTAGAGGCGCCCTTGCCTAAGCCAACAATTCCCGTGCCGATTGTCATAGCTGCTGAGCCAGTGACCGCTAAAATTATTGAAGAAGAGGAATCAGTTAGTGAACCTGAAGAGGTGGTGGATGAAAGCGCTGAAGAGCCAGAAGCTGTCGTAGAGGTGGTGGCTGAAGCGGAGCAACAAGCAGTCTCTAATCTACCAGTAGATAGTAGTCAGCAAGTTCTGTCTCAATCTTTTGGCAACGATTCACCTACCGCAAATAAACCCAATATACCTTTAAAGGCCTCTGTTATGGCAGTGATGAAAGCCATTCAGGTGGCACAGCCTGGCTTGGATGGATTGTTGGCTGGTGAATTCAGTGATCCGATGTCATTAATTGAAATAGGTGGTTTTAGTCGAGATCTGGATCAGCTGCGTGAGGATGTTACAACAGATATTCAATACGGAAAAATTATGGCTGGCTCCACTGTTGCAGCATCTACAGGGCTATCAATTGGTTATGTGGCTTATCTGCTTAGGGGTGGAGTAGTGCTGAGTAGTGTCTTGACGTCGTTGCCGGCATGGACATTTTTTGACCCAACGCCGGTATTAGGGGGAGTTACCAAGGGGCGCCCAGGTGAGGATGGCGAAGATGATGAATCATTGGAGTCAATGGTTAACAAAAGCGAACAAAAATCCAAATCGGATGAGGCAGCAAAACATGAATAAGGGGCATTAATCTGTCATGTCAATGAGCAGGATTTTCACATCGGAGCTGTTATTTTCATGAAAAGTGTATGGCACTTTATTAAACAGATTGTCGGCGGGCAAAGCGCTAAATTCCGAATTACTGTCGGGCTTGTTGCCCTGTTGACAACCCTGGTGCTGACGGCGGACTTGCTTGGACTTATTCCGGACAGAAAGAGTGCTGTTCGCGAGGGCCGTGTGGCTGTTGCCGAGGCGGTTGCAGTGAATACCACTGCGTTTATTACCCAGTCAGACATCCGTCGCATGGAGGCTAATCTAAAATTTGTGGTTGAGCGTAATGACGATATTTTGTCCGCAGCGGTTAGGCGTAAGGACGGTAAAGCCGTTGTTACCATAGGTGAGCACGAACAGGAATGGCAGGTGCTTGAAGGTGAGCATTCTACCGATTCACAATTACAAGTTCCGATCTGGAACAGTGAAGGTAAATGGGGCCAGGTGGAGTTGCGGTTTCAGCCTTTAGATGTGCCAGGGTGGTTGGGGTTTTTTACACAACCGTTGTTCCTGTTTCTTGCTTTTCTTAGTTTGTCCGCTTTTAGTATTTACTATTTTTACCTTGGCAAAATGTTGACACAATTGAATCCTTCTGCGGCGATACCAGGCAGGGTTCGGTCGACGTTGGATACCATTGCCGAAGGTTTGTTGGTGCTCGATAGCAGAGAGCGTGTGGTGCTGGCGAATCAGGCCTTTGCCGCTCTGGTGGGTAAGGCCGCTGACGATCTGCTCGGCTATCGTGTGTCGGACTTTCAGTGGACCACTACGAGTGGCGATCAGCTGCAGAGTGAAGATTCCCCATGGAAGGCGGCTTTGAGTCAGGGGCAGCCGCAGATGAACAATATGCTGCGTTTACAGACGGATGATACAAATAGGCGAACCTTCATAGCGAATTGCTCTCCGATATTGGGCACTGGCAGCAAGGTGGGTGGTGTGTTGGTCAGTTTTGATGACGTAACCCTGCTGGAAGAGAAAGAAATAGAGCTGCGTAAGTCAAAAGAAGAGGCCGACTTGGCGAATAAATCGAAAAGTGATTTTCTTGCCAACATGAGTCATGAGATTCGTACGCCGATGAATGCAATCCTCGGTTTTACTGAAGTACTTAAACGCGGTTATGGCAATAACGAAAATGATACAAAGAAACACCTGAATACCATACATTCCAGTGGCAAACATCTGTTGGAATTGATTAATGACATTCTTGATCTTTCCAAGGTCGAGGCGGGAAATTTTGAAGTTGAACAGATCACATGTTCGCCTCACGCAATTATTAGGGAAATGATTGTGGTGCTAGGTGTAAAGGCAATGGAGAAAGGCATTAGCTTAACATTCGAACCCTCGGCACCTATCCCGGAAACTATCCAGTCTGACCCGGTGCGTCTGCGCCAGATAATAACCAATCTTGTGGGTAATTCGATTAAGTTTACCGAGATAGGTGGTGTGAAACTTGATGCCCGGTTGCAGAAGGTGGAAGGTAAAGATCAGCTGGCGATTGATGTTATCGACACAGGGATAGGAATGACGGAACCACAGGCTGAAAGTATCTTTAAACCCTTTGAACAGGCAGATAGTTCGATCACAAGGCGTTTCGGTGGTACAGGCCTGGGACTTTCTATTAGTAAAAAATTTGCAGAAGCACTGGGTGGTGATATCAGCGTACGCAGTGAAGTGGGTCAGGGCAGTGTCTTCACAGTATTGATTGATACGGGTCCTCTGGAGGGGGTCAAGCTGCTGCAGCCCGAGGATATGCTTCAACTTGAGGATGAGGCAGAAGTCAGATCCGATGAAAAAGTACAGTGGCAATTCCCGGCTGCACGCGTTCTGGTGGTAGATGATGGCGATGAGAATCGTGCGCTGGTTAAATTGGTGCTTGAGGAAGTTGGTCTAACGGTCGATGTTGCAGTAGATGGCAAACAAGGCTCAGACATGGCATTCGCAGCGGACTATGAAATGATCCTCATGGATGTGTCAATGCCTGTGATGGATGGTTATACAGCGGCAAGTTTGATGCGCGAAAAAGGTGTGAAGGTTCCGATTGTGGCATTGACTGCACATGCCATGGGTGATGTAGAAGAGAAGTGCGTTCAGGCAGGTTATTCAGGTTTTATGACTAAACCCATCGACATTGATGGCTTGCTCGGCATGATGGCGGAGCATTTGGGTGGCCGACAACAAGTGGTTGTTAATGATGAGTCACATAAAGCACAAACGGCTTCAAGTTATCCGCAAGAAGCGCAAGATGCGTACATAGTATCTCGCCTATCAGTCGATAACCCACGCATACGTACTATTATTGAAAGGTTTATTGTTCGCCTAAATGAACAGCTTGTGATGATGCAAGACGCTTGCAAAGAACAAGACTTTGAAAAGCTGGCCAGCCTGGCGCACTGGTTAAAAGGGGCCGGTGGGACAGTGGGTTTTGATGTTTTCACCGAGCCGGCAAAGAAGCTAGAACAATCCTCCAAGCTTAATGATAAGAAGCATTGCGGTGAGTTGATAGTCGAGTTGCGCCAATTGAGTAACAAACTCGAAATAGATAAACCAAGCTTTACTGAATCAGAGGTGCAGAAAAATTCATCTGACAATAGCTCAACAGAAATCCCGGCTAAACTGGTTTCCCGTTTGTTATCAGGCAATCCACGCATGCGACCGATTGTGGCTAAGTTTACCGTTCGTCTGAATGAACAGCTTGGAACGATGGAAGCGGCCTGGCATGAAAGAGACTTTGAGCAGCTGGCTAGCTTGGCACATTGGTTAAAAGGCGCTGCAGGCACAGTGGGATTTGATGCTTTTACTGAGCCAGCTCAAAACCTGGAGAAATTGGCCAAGGAAAATAATGGAGATCAGATAGAAGCTGCGCTTGCGACACTCCGCCTGCTGGCTGATCGTATCACTATGCCAACTGAACACGTAGAACCCGAAACAATGATGGAGGGAAAAATCAATGTTAGTTAGAAATGGAAATAGTGTGGGATTTAGGCTTAATGATAGATGCAAATAAGAAGACCGCGCTTGGTGGTCCGGCCTGGCAGCTTAAAGATGCAACCATTATGATTGTGGATAACGAGCCTATAAATATGGAAGTTATCCAAATACATTTGGAAAGTGCGGGGTATAGAAAATTCATTACAACTAATCAGCCCGCACAGACAGTTTCATTATTAAGAAAAGAGCAGCCGGATCTACTCTTGGTAGCCTTGATGATGCCTGAAGTGACAGGGCTAGATATTCTGTCTGCTGTGCATGAAGATGAACACTTAAAACAGATTTCGGTGATTATCGTTACATCATCCACTGATACAGAGATAAAACATAAAGCGCTGGAGCTGGGGGTGGCAGATTTCTTGTCCAGACCTGTCGATGCAAGTGAGTTGCTGCTGCGAGTCCGAAATACACTTATGGCAAAGGCCTATGTGAATTTAGAACAGCCAAGCAGCTATGGTCTTTTAGATGGCATAGAAAATGAGACAGCCTCGTCTTCCAGTGAGAATGAGAAGAGCTCTACCAACCTGGTTTGCCAATTGCCGCTTGATAATCCACGTATACGCGCTTTGGTCGAGCGGTTTAGAGTTCGCCTGAATGAACAGTTGCATGCGATGGATGCGGCCAGGGAGGCAAAAGACTTTGAAGAGTTAGCCACATTGGCGCATTGGCTCAAGGGTTCAGGTGGCACAGTTGGGTTTAGTGTTTTTACCGATCCTGCCAGAGATCTTGAGCAGTTCGCTAAAAAAAGGAATGAGAGAGAGATTGATGAAGCAATTTCCACGCTTCACCAGATTGCAGATAGAATTATTCTACCGGGTGAATAAGTAGATGATTCATGTTCGTAGGGCGTTTGTAGAATTGTAATGGTGACATGATGTTTGATAACGATACTTCAACTGAATATAACGAACTCCATCAGCAATTGATGGATTCAACCATTATGATGGTTGATGACGAGCAGATAAATATGGAGATTATTCAGATACATTTGGAAGAGTCAGGCTACCATAACTTTATCCTCACGGATAAGTCGGCGGAAGCAATGTCGATTATGGAAAAAGAGCTGCCAGATGTGCTATTGCTGGACTTGCAAATGCCTGGTGTATCAGGTTTCGACATTCTTGAAGCGAAGCGTGCTGATGAGAGGCTAAGACATATTCCCGTGATTATCCTTACTTCCTCAACTGAGGCTGAGACTAAACTAAAAGCTTTAGAGTTGGGGGCAACCGATTTTCTTTCGAAACCTGTAGATGCCAGTGAGTTGGCGCTACGCCTTAGAAATACCCT
This sequence comes from uncultured Chromatiaceae bacterium, assembly GCA_945787785.1. GTDB lineage: Bacteria > Pseudomonadota > Gammaproteobacteria > Tenderiales > Tenderiaceae > Tenderia. The sequence continues at coordinate 3,964 of CALZIO010000012.1, read as the reverse complement.
GACAGTTAAGGCATATCAGGATCAGCTTGCCTATTACGATGCGTCGACAGGTCTGCCGAATAGGAGCTTATTCCAGGACCGATTGGGTTGGGCGATTAAGCAGGCTGAGCGTGATGATAGTGCTGTGGCGGTCATGCACATCGGAATTGGTCAGTTTAAGGAAATCAATGATACCTTTGGTCCTAAAGTGGGCGATGCTCTTCTAAAAGAGATTACCCAAAGGCTTAAAGGTCAGCTGCGTGATAGTGATGTTGTTACTCAGCAACATAAGAATACGCAATCAAGTATTGCTGCACGTGTAGGAACATCTGAATTCACAGTATTATTACCTGCTATTGGTGATGTAGAGAATGCAGCTACTGTTGCCAGGCGTATTCTTGCTGAAATGGGCAAGGTATTTAATTTTGAAGGAAATGAGTTAGTTATTCCGTCCAGTATTGGTATCGCCGCTTACCCAGATGATGGGAATGCAGATACCTTGCTTGCTAAAGCCGCCAGTGCAACAAGCTACGCGAAGAAGCAAGGAAGAAACAAATATCAGTTTTATTCAAAAGAGATCAACGAAAAGTCTTCAAAACGTTTAAAGCTTGAGGGCTATTTGCGCAAGGCGATCGATAATGATGAGCTGGTGCTCTATTACCAACCCAAAATAGATACCAAAACTGGTCATGTCACTGGCATGGAGGCGCTGATACGCTGGATCAGTCCCGAGCTGGGTTTTATATCACCAGCGGATTTTATTCCCTTGGCGGAAGAGACAGGTTTGATTGTTCCTATTGGAGAGTGGGTGCTGCATGAGGCTTGCAGGCAGACTCAAGCCTGGAAGTTGCAAGGGTTAACAGATTTAACCATTTCAGTAAATTTCTCAAGTGAGCAATTTCGTGGTCAGGATATTGCGCGGGTTGTGCAAGATGCCATAGAAAGTAGTGGTCTGGATCCAAGATGTTTAGTGCTTGAGATAACAGAGAGTATGATAATGGGGGATCCTGAAAAAAATGCATCCACCCTAAGTCGACTGAAAGAGTTGAAGACCTCTATATCAATTGACGATTTTGGTACCGGTTACTCATCCTTGAGTTACTTGAAAAAATTTCCACTGGATGAATTGAAGATAGATCGCTCTTTTGTAATGGATCTTGATACTGATGATGACGATAAAGCAATTGTCACTGCGGTGATTGCCATGGCGCACAGCCTGGGTTTGAAAACAGTCGCTGAAGGCGTTGAAAATGAAGCGCAGCTGGCATTTCTTAAAAATCTTAAATGTGATCAGATTCAAGGGTTCTTTTATAGCAAGCCTTTGCCTAAAGAAGAGTTCCCCGCTTTTGTTCTTCAAAAAAATAGTCTGTGAGTGCTGAGGAATAACATCAAATCTTCCCAAGGCCGCATTTACTAGTTCTCACCCTCCCAATATGTAGTTAAAAAGATTCATTCACGCGAAGTTTTAAATTGTAGCTCCTGCGCCTACTTGGTTCGCGCAGCCTTGAACACAGTTGTTTCGGGGTGGAAGGCAATCCAGGCAAACCAGAAGGCCGTGATGGCCGGTACTGCCTCTCCTTGTTGATCGAAAACACGGGCGCTATGATTGTTGCCATCATAGTGAATCTTCAGTGTTACTCCACTAAACACATCCTCGACCATACCATTGGTTTTGCTTAATTCCGCAAACGGATAAGCTTTATATTGGTCATTGATCTCGATGCCTAGTACCCGTTCCTTCGGATGATAACGAGGGTCGCGGTGCGATACCGGAAAATAAATGCCATTACTATCTTCATAACCAGCATACGGGTCGCGATTATAATTGCGCGAATAGCCGGTATTAGTGGAAAGCACCAGTGTCCCTGGATGGCGTCTGTGCCAGTCCGCCCAACTTGTATGTTCCAGTGAGACCAACTTAAGCTTTGTGTTCTTCATTGGGCCGGAGATTGCGAGCGCCAGCAGTTGTGACCAGAGCGATTCGGTTTCACGGTCATAGAGCAAAACATCACTGTTATAGAGCAGGCCTGACACGCCAAAGCTGAGTCGTGTTCCTGCAGCATGAGCAGAAAATGCAACGCCAGTCCCGCACAGAGGGCAAAAGCTGACCACGACCGCCTCACCGCCAATGTCATCATTCACAATCTCATGCCAGTTCATAATGGAGATGGGGTAAGCCTTGCTGACGCCATTGCGATACAGACCTAATACCCGGTCATCTTCTTTGAGATATGTTGCCTGATTGGCAGAGATAAATTTAGGCTTGTCGATAGCGGGGATACCGTCGCGTGGCGGCCCACCCTGGTGGATCTCAGTGGTGGGGATAGCGCTGTTGCTGATGTCGAAATCGTTAAACGGCCCGGCAATGATTAATTGCGAAACAATTACCGTTGCCACTAGTAGTAAGACAAGTAGGCCAAGCCGTTTTGGATTTTGAATAGTCATTAATTAGTTACTCGCCGCGTTTAACGATTTAGTCGTTCAGTATTGATGATCCTTACATCACTGTGTGGTCCATTGTTCATCAACACAAATCAAAATGTTTATGTAAGGTTCGCAGGTTGTTGGCGACTACTGGGAACAAAAGACCCAGGAGCGTTTATGAGCGTATGTCTGATGCCAATATTATTAACAGGCGGCTTGGTGGTGAGGTGGTGTTTAAGTGTGATGGCAGGGTAATATAGCAAGCCAGCACTCAACAATTTTTTCAACATCCACAGCGCTTGGAAAGCCGCGAATTCTTGCGTTGGAGTGTGTGTGAGTGTGACTAAGGTGGAGATGTTTACGAAATGAGTTGCAGTTCTTGTCTGATTTCGAGATGTGAGATCACCAAGCGAATGACTTGATCACTTGTTAACTCGTTATGGTGTTTGGTTTGATCATTCAGATCAGTCTCAATTAGCGCTGGATGCTCTAGATCAAGACCGTAACGTCCTTCTGTTTGAGCGTAACTGTAAATATAGGCGCTTGCTTCACCGGAATAGGAAGTGATACGTATTGCTTTCTCATCTAGTGCCTCGTTCAGAATGATAACTTTTCCCGGACCTACTTTCTGTTCAAGGCGCAACAGAATACGTTTGATTGATGGGTGTTTGGCCAGGGCCCAGATGTTCCGATGTCCTTTTCTCATGGCTGTCTACCTGGCCTCCTGGTCAGATCTAATTTGTCGGAGTACGACGACTTACATACTGAAATTAATGCAACAGCTGGAATTTTGAATCATAGCAATTCCCGGGAGGATTTGCTGAGTAGTTTGTATGATTTCCGCGTGCCAAGAGTAGGACGCTATTGGTTAGGATTCAATTGTCCGCTGTGCTGTTGTTCTGAATCACTCGCGCCGCAATCTTGTATCAGGTTTTGGGTTGAGCCTCATCTTTTCTATCCGGGTCATCCGCGGCGGAATAGGAAACAACGACACTTGGCCCCTCGAGTGCCTTCAGGCCTTTTTTGCTGGTTGTGCTTACCATGTTCAATCGTCCGCATTCGGGGCAGGTGGACTTGCGGTAAATAGCAATGTGATAAATAGTCCAGCCCAGCGGAATTAACATCAGCGGGAATACGGAAGAAAACATCGACAGGCTGAAAAAGACCAACCACATTAATATATCGACGGCAAAGCTGCCCATCCCCTGAACTGTGGGTTGACCGACGTGATAACAATTGGTGCAGACTCTGTCTTTCATTAATATTTTCCTTGGCTAAAACAAACATATCGCCCCGTTAAGCAGCATTCCCTTGGCATGCTTAAAACAGGTCTTGAAAATTTAGAGTGATTTTTGTCTAATTCAAAATACCCTTACAGTTTATGTTACCAAATTTCGGCAGAGTGCTATATACGGTGTGTAGGTTGAACTGTATAAAAAAATGGGGTATCCATTTAGCTCCACTACCCACTACATCTTGTGATTGCCGCTTCTAATATTTTCATAAACAACTGGCTCAGTAACGACGGCCTGCTCTAGTAAACGATAGAATAGTAAACCAC
>CALZIO010000011.1 GCA_945787785.1 uncultured Chromatiaceae bacterium | reverse complement strand
CACTATTGACGCGAATTACATGGGTACACTTCTAAGGCTAAATCGCAAAACATAGGGTGAAACATCAGGGATATCTTCGAGTTAGAGCGCAAATGATAAAGGTTCTTATTCGAACTTCAGTCTAAGCGTCCGAATCACTTCTCGGCCAACGCTTCTGCTCACAAACCCAAATCTGCTAGAAAACTTCAACAGCAGATGTTTAAATAAACCTTACTCTTCTGCCGATCATCATTAACTCTACCTAACAGGGAAAATTAATGATCAAAAAACTTATTGATGACGATGGCTTTAACGGACTAGCTCAAGCAAAACACGGCTATATCGTTTACAACAAGAACGACACTTACATCGGCAAGTCCATTGAAAAATACGGCGAATACTCTGAAGAAGAGTTTGCCATCTTCGACCAACTTTGCCAGGCGGGAGATATTGTTGTTGAGGTAGGCGCCAATATTGGCACACATACCTTGGCAATCGCCAAGAAGCTAGGCAAGACGGGTAGGATTTATGTGTTCGAACCGCAAAGAATGGTATTTCAAACACTGTGTGCCAACATGGCAATCAACAGCATCGACAATGCCGAGTGCTACCAGGCAGGGGCATCTTCGGAAAACGGTCATGTATTAATCCCAGACTTTCCATCCGATGCACCTGAAAACTTTGGTGGTATCGCCATTGATAAGTTTGATGAAGGCCATGAAGTACCCCTGGTAAAGCTTGATGACTTTCTTACGCTAAACAGACTCAAGCTGTTAAAAATAGATGTGGAAGGCATGGAGAGCCAGGTCATCATGGGGGCAAGTAATTTAATCAACACCTTCAAGCCTGCCATCTATATTGAAAATGATCGCAGAGAAAACTCAAAAGAGTTAATCGAACTCATCTGGTCGTTTGATTACGATGCTTATTGGCATCTGCCATCACTATACAATCGAAATAATTTTGCTGACGTTAAAGAAGACCTGTTCCCAGGAATCATCTCTGTCAACATGCTTTGCTTTCACAAAAATTCGGGCGTTGAACTTCAGAATTTTCATAAAGTTTCCGATTCCAATGAGCATCCGTTTATGGATCGCTGAGTTTGGAGTTGATAACTATGTACAATCGAACTTGGGGAGAAATTGACTTCCCGCTGTTATAATTTTATTTTCATGCGGGATATCACTTCTCTTCTCTCTCCATCAAGGCTATCTGCTACAAAATTTTATGGCAGAATTTTTTTTCATTAACTCATAATTTTCTCATGATTAAATCTGCAATCATTATTTCCATAATAATCATGTCGTCTCTTCTTTGTGGCAATGGCCATGCAGAAATTTACAAGTGGATTGATGATGCGGGCAATATCCACTTTTCAGACAAACCCGCAGCAGACGATGAATCTGAAAAGATTGACATAAAAATAGCTCCTGCTTCGCCTACCTCACCTTCGGCAATTCCAAACAGTTCAGACACTCCCCCAGTGAATGCACCAAATCACAACGGCACATTCAATAAAAAAATAGTGATGTACGGCACGGCTTGGTGCCCCTACTGCAAAAAGGCAAGAAACTACTTCAAGAAAAAAGGTCTCGCATTTACGGAATACGATGTCGAAAAACTTCCAAGCCGCATGCGTGAATTCAAAAAGCTTGGTGGCACAGGGTATCCGTTGATTATGATTGGGAACAAACAAAAGATGCACGGATTCAGTATTGAGGGATTTGAGAAACGTTATAGCAGCATGTAACCAGCAACTGCCAGATGGAAAGAAACCAGCCGCCTTTTACACAGAACTGACTTTCCTTACTCTAGAATTTATTTTTGTCAGGCCAGATATACAGCGGGACTCTCGTCTAGTTCCAGGCGCCATCATATGCTTAGAGAAAAGATCTGAAAATCATCTAAAAACACTCTTGATCATCTATTTTATGCCCCCTCCCTAGTGTCGCCTTTTTTTACAGTATACACACAATTTTCCTTGTTATAGACAGTAAGTCATTGTTTTTAATGATTGGTACAGTAATTGCTAATATACTAATAGGCTCTCGCCCAACCTACGAATTAATTAGGAGTATGAAGAAATGTCAGTAAGTATTAATAAATTATGTACCTTGGCCACATTGTTCATGTTTTCATCCTTGGCCCAAGCAACAGTACTATTTGAAAGCCCATATATAGATCAAAATGATTCAGTTTGGGAATGGTGTTCTCCATGCGGCAGCACTTGGCAGATGTTTGACAGGTTCACACTCGACAATGACTCGATTATCATTGGTACCACTGCCCAACTAAATCACTATGACGCTCAAACCAATCGTTCGATCAATGTTTCGATCAGGGCTGATGACTTCACCACCGAGCTTTTCTCCAATACGTTTGCTTCTGGCAGCTATGACATAACAAGTGCTTCACCTTTTGACTTGTTCTCTTTTGATTTGGGTAGTCTTAGTCTGAGTGCTGGTGATTATTGGATTAGTTACTTCGGTAATACTGGCACCTTCACATTTCCTGGTTCAAAGTCGAACGGCGGAGAATATCTGGGACGCCAAGCCAATACTCCCGGTGGTACAACTTATGAGTTTCGAGCCACCAGCGGCGGTTTTCAAATCGAAGGGACTCCAGGCGAAAATACAGTACCTGAGCCAAGCACAATCGCGCTGCTAGCCCTTGGATTGTTGGGTTTAGGCTATCGAGCAAAAACTAACAAAGCATAACTATAACTGAGTCTCTAGGAAGAGATGCAACTGGTTACTCTTTAAATGTAATCGTGTTGCTTTTAACCCCGGTCACTACCGGGGTTTTTTTATGGCACAAAGCTTAATAGGAATAACAGGGGATAAAAATAAATCTCTATCAATGCTCACGCGTAGCATGGAATTCCACATCCGGATACTTCTCTTGAGCTAACTGCAAGTTCACCCGGGTCGGCGCAATATAGACCAATTGATTAGCCCCATCAAAGGCAAGATTATCCGCCGCCTTCTTCTTAAACTCTTCAAACTTTTTCTCATTGGCACTGCTCACCCAACGCGCGGTGGCCACTTGCACCGGTTGAAACAGACACTCGACCTTGTATTCATCTTTGAGCCGTTGCGCCACTACATCAAACTGTAAAACACCGATAGCGCCAAGAATCAGATCATTGTTATTGAGCGGCTTGTAAAGCTGAGTCGCCCCCTCCTCACATAGTTGCTGCAAACCCTTTTGCAGCGCTTTCATTTTCATCGGGTCTTTCAACTGGGCGCGACGGAACAGTTCCGGGGCAAAGTTGGGGATGCCACTAAACTTAAGTTCTTCACCCATGGTAAAGGTGTCACCGATCTGGATGGTGCCGTGATTATGCAAGCCAATAATGTCTCCTGGCCATGCCTCATCGACATGATCACGTTCGCTGGCCATAAAAGTGATGGCGTTTGATATTTGCACATCACGGGCAATGCGCACATGGCGCATTTTCATGCCTTTTTTATAGCTGCCAGAACAAACCCGCATGAAGGCAACACGGTCACGGTGTTGTGGGTCCATGTTGGCCTGGATCTTAAAGACGAAACCGGTGAAGTTTTCTTCACTCGGTTCCACTGTGCGGGTGCGCGTTTCACGTGACTGCGGCGTCGGCGCCCACTCGGCAAAGGCGTCGAGCAGTTCGCGTATGCCAAAATTATTGATAGCAGAGCCAAAAAATACCGGTGTTAATTCACCTTTGCGGTAGGCATCAAAATTAAATTCATGGCTAGCACCACGCACCAGCTCAATCTCTTCACGTATCTCTTCAGCCAAACTGCCCCACAACTCATCCAGGCGCGGGTTATTCAGTCCTTCAATTACTTCGCCTTCTTGGATCTTGCCACCATGGGTGGCACTGAACAGGTGGATGCGATCGTTGTAAAGGTCAAACACACCCTTGAAGTTTTTGCCCATGCCGATGGGCCAGGTGATTGGTGCGCACTGGATTTTGAGGATATCTTCAACCTCGTCCAGCAACTCGATGGGATCACGCCCCTCACGATCGAGCTTGTTAATAAACGAAATGATGGGCGTATCACGCAGGCGACACACCTCCATTAACTTGATGGTGCGGTCCTCCACACCCTTGGCACAGTCGATCACCATCAGAGCGGAATCCACCGCCGTCAGGGTGCGGTAGGTGTCTTCGGAGAAGTCCTCATGCCCCGGAGTATCGAGCAGGTTCATCACCTTGTCGCCGTGGGGAAACTGCATCACCGAAGTGGTCACCGAAATACCACGCTGTTTCTCCAGCTCCATCCAGTCAGAAGTGGCGTGACGCGCCGCCTTGCGCCCCTTAACTGTTCCAGCCATTTGGATGGCACCACCAAATAACAGTAGTTTTTCAGTCAGGGTGGTCTTACCGGCATCGGGGTGAGAGATGATGGCAAAGGTGCGGCGTCGCGCCGTTTGATCACTGAGTTGGGACATAATTGCTTATTTCGACTAGCTTAAAATGGCGCTGATTTTATACCGTTTTGACGCTGCCCGCCTGCCTTTTCAATTTAGATTCTGCAAACTATAAGGTTTGACAAAGATTTAGGCGCCTGCTAAATATGTATTCCTGATACATTTTTGAAATTCCCCTAAAAATATTACGGCTAACGCCGACAACATGGTGCGGACTTAATCCGCGTCAATAACGACAACTACGAGGAGACAAATTAATGAGTGAATCCCTTTATGATCGTATCGGTGGTGAGGCCGCAGTAAATGCAGCGGTAGATGTGTTTTATCGTAAGGTGCTGGCCGACGACCGTATTAACATGTTCTTTGAGGGCGTAGATATGGAGAAACAAGCCGCCAAACAAAAAGGCTTTCTGACCTTTGCCTTCGGTGGTCCGCACAACTACACAGGTAAGGATATGCGCGAAGGTCATGCCCACCTGGTTGCTAAGGGACTGAACGACAGCCACTTTGATGCGGTTATGGAAAATCTGGGCGCCACGTTGACCGAGCTTGGCGTGCCAGCAGATCTGATTGCTGAAGCTGCTGCAATTGCAGAAAGCACCCGCAATGACGTGTTAGGCAAATAATAAAGCGCTCTACATCATGGCTAAGATAACGTACGCAGAACAATCTTATGAATGTCGTAATGATGAGTCGGTACTGCAATGTCTGACCCGTCATGGTGTAGAGCTCTCATCATCTTGTCATGCAGGGGTTTGTCAAACCTGCATGATTAAAGCGACAACCGGCACTCCGCCGGCAGATGCTCAAAAAGGACTCAAGCCGCAGTTACAGCAACAGGGTTATTTCCTCGCTTGTGTCTGCACACCGACAGAGGATTTGACCGTCGTCAATCCAGATGAAGATGTTATGCCGCAAATAGCAGCAACTGTCATCGACAAAACGGCGTTCAATGACGCTATGCTGCGGCTGCGAATCAAACCTGAAACAAGCATTGATTATCATCCAGGCCAGTTCGTTAATATTCATCGCGATGATGGTTTAGTACGCAGTTATTCCATCGCCAGCCAGGCAAACGACGATTACATCGAACTACATATCGAACGACTTCCAGAAGGCAGAATGAGTGGCTGGTTGCACGATGAAATCGCCATCGGCGACAAAATAAACATCGATGGCCCACATGGTGAGTGCTTCTACATCGACAACAAACCCGATCAAAATTTATTGATGGTGGGCACTGGCTCCGGCCTGGCACCATTGTGGGGGATCATCCAGGAAGCGCTGGCGAAAAACCATCAGGGCGAAATACATCTGTTTCACGGTAGCCATAGCGCGCAGAAATTGTATCTGATCAATGAACTTCAGCAGCTGGCTGATAATCATGCCAATTTTTTCTATACACCGTGTATTTCCGGTCCAGAGAATAAGGGCTTTAAAGCTGGGCGGGCAAATGAGCTAGCACTGAGTCAGTTCCAGATACTTGGCGGTTGGCGCATTTTTCTATGTGGTCATCCAGACATGGTCAACGATACCAAGAAGAAGACCTTTCTTGCCGGTGCCTCCTTTAACGAAATACACGCCGACCCGTTTATTACGCAGTAACAGCCAAATCAAACACTTGGCGTTATAATCAGCTATTAATCATTTTATCAGACCCGGCAGGCGGACTTTAAGTTACTGACTGATTTAAGAATTATTCACACAACCCGATCTAACTAGCACGATAGGACAAAGAAGAGAAAAGAGCATGACCGACATAATCGAGCTGCCCTTACCCCCGCTCAGTGACAGGGATAAGTCACCCATCCTTATAAATTCACCTGTGACCATTTTTTATATCAATGGCCGCCGTGTGAATGGCAAGCTTAAATCATTCAATGTAGAAGAAAGCGTCATCAAAATAACAAAAGGACAAGAGACTGAAGAATCCGATATTCAGATGCTTGAAATTAAGGCCATGCACCTTTCCACACCACTGCAATGGGTCCAGGATAAAAGTCTACTCAATGAGAAAAAAACAGGCATAACAGCGCCTGATGAAATCCAGGAATTCATCATTACGTTTAAAGATCGCACCAAATTGCGCGGCTCAACCTATGGTACCCGTGTTGATAAAAATGGACTCCATTTATTTAAGGAACACGGCAGCAATGTTTATCTGCGTCAATACATACACATCTTCATTCCAAGAAGCTCTATTGAAAGCAACCTGATTGGTGAGCAGATCGGCGATATCTTAATCAAAGACAATGAAATCGCGACCGAAGAAATTGAAATCGCAGTAAAAGAACAACAAGCTTCTCGCTCCAAACCGCTGGGCGAGTTCCTGGTTGAAAACAAGATTGTTAATGACGAAGAACTGCAGCTTGCCTTAAAAAGGCAAAAGACCTTACCCAACCTCAAGCTGGGTGAAATCCTGATAAGCGAAAGTTTAATAACCGAAGAAGAACTCGACGATGCGCTTGATCATCAAAAGCGGAACAGACAAAAACCATTAGGCCAGATTCTGGTCGATAAAGGCATTATTAACCTTGACCAGATCCAACAAGCCTTAGCTAAAAAGCTGGGTATTCCTTTTGTTCATATCCAGGAATTTAGAATCACGCCAGACGTGATCAGCCAAATCCCATCCGAACTAGCCTTTAAACATAAAGTCGTTCCACTATCGGTACATGAAGGCAAGTTGATTGTTGCCATAGAAAACCCGATGGACTGGAGCGCGCTCGATGCACTGCGTTTTAATACCAGCAAATATATCGAACCGGTGATGGCCAGCGCTGAGGATATTAACTGGGCACTGCAATTCCATTACACCTCGGATGATATTTTATACAAAATAGACGATCTTGATGATGGAGAAGCATTTGAAGGCGCAGACTACAATGACAGCTTTTCATTCAAAGAAGAAGACATCACCGTCTCAGATAACATCATTGTCAAAATCATTAACAAGATAGTAATTGATGCCCACCAACAATCAGCATCAGACATTCATATCGAACCTAACCCAGGCAATACCAAAGTTATCGTCCGTTTTAGAAAGGACGGTACTTTATACGTTTACCATAAATTTCCACCGCAATACCGCAACGCGCTAATATCACGCATCAAAGTTATGGCTCGACTGGATATTTCAGAACGACGCAAGCCGCAAGATGGAAAAATCAGCTTCAAGAAATTCGGTCCTGCAAATATAGAACTACGTGTTGCCACCTTGCCAACCGCCAATGAACTAGAAGATGTGGTAATGCGTATCTTAACCAGCGGCAAAAACATCCCCATCAATGCACTTGGTTTAAGCAACGGTAATCGCGATCGTTTACTGGAAGGCATCTCCAACCCACACGGCTTGTTTCTTGTCTGTGGACCAACCGGTTCAGGCAAGACCACCACCCTGCACTCGATACTTGGCCAATTGAATAATGCCGAAAGAAAGATCTGGACTGCCGAAGACCCAATTGAAATAACTCAACCAGGTTTACGTCAGGTACAGGTCAACCCCAAGATTGGGCTGGACTTTGCCGCTGCCATGCGGGCATTTCTACGTGCTGACCCAGACATCATCATGGTGGGGGAAATGCGTGATGCAGAGACGGCTGGCATGGGGATTGAGGCCTCGCTTACCGGCCATCTGGTATTGTCTACCCTGCATACCAATAGCGCGGCTGAGAGCATAATCCGACTGCTTGATATGGACATGGACCCTTTTAACTTTGCCGATGCCTTGATTGGTATTTTGGCTCAGCGTCTGGCCAAATCACTCTGCCCTAATTGCAAACGTTCTTATCAGCCTGACGAAAAAGAACTGCAGCATCTGGCTCATGAATATATTAAAGATATGTTACCGCCAGAATTTACAGAAGAAGAACAACAACCATACATCGACCAACAGATAGAAGAGTGGCGCTCAAATTTCGCGAATCAACGTGGCAACTTCACCCTTTACAAACCTACCGGCTGCAATGAGTGTAATGACAGTGGTTATCGTGGCCGAATCGGCTTGCATGAACTGCTTATCGGCACGCCCAAAATCAAACATATGATTTTAAGCCGCACGCCCGCTGCAGAAATTCATTTTGAAGCACTCAATTCTGGCATGCGCACCCTGAAACAGGATGGTATTGAAAAAATACTGCAGGGTTATCTTGATCTGCCAAATGTCAGGGCTGTTAGTATTAAGTAATCCAGATCACTGATTATCTCAGCACTTAACGGATAGCCCTCAGCGGGCTATCCTATATACATCATGAAATCCATGTTAAATAAAATAGTTAGCGGCAGCCTAATTTTATGGGCTGTGATAATCACTAACATCGCATTTGCCCAACAGCCATCAGCGGTAGGACTGATGTATCACCACTTTGGCGAAAAAGGCTACCCAAGCACCAACATTCAGCTCAAGCGGTTTGAGCAGCATTTACAATACCTTGAACAAGAAGGATTTCAGGTGCTAGCGCTGACCAGCGTGCTTAGTGCTTTACAACAAGGCGAGGCGTTGCCAGATAAAACCGTTGTCATCACCATGGATGATGCCTATCGCAGCGTCTATACAGAAGCCTACCCACGCCTAAAACAACGTGGCTGGCCCTTTACTGTGTTTGTCTCGACTGACTACATCGATAAACGTTATTCAAACTATATGAATTGGGAGCAAATGCGTGAAATGCAACAACACGGCGCCAGCTTTGGCAACCACTCCCGCAGTCATGAGCATCTGATTCGCCGCCATCCGGATGAAACAGAATTAGAATGGCGCAAACGAATTAAAGACGACATCAATTATGCCCAGCAACGCCTCAAGGATGAATTAAACACAGTCATTGATGTGATTGCCTATCCCTATGGCGAATATGATCTGACCTTGGCAAAAATCGTTGAATCACTCGACCTGATAGGTATGGGTCAACATTCCGGTGCCATGGGATCAAACTCAGACTTCCGTTTCCTGCCCCGCTTCCCCATGGCTGAAGCCTTTGCCGGGATGGATGTTTTCATAACCAAGGTCAGAAGTCTCCCCATGCCACTGACTCAAACACCAGAGTTTGATCCTGTTACAACTGAGACACGCCCCATACTCAAGCTCGTGTTTGATAAGACTCAACCCACCATCAAACAACTTAACTGCTTTGCCAGCGGGCAGGGCCAGATCGAAGCACAACAAGTCAATGAATTTGAATATCTAATTCAGGCCAGAAAAGACCTGCCATCAGGGCGCAGCCGTTACAACTGCACAGCCCCAACAGCTCAACGTGGACGGTTTTTCTGGTTCAGCCAGCCGTGGATACGGCCCGGCGGAGTGGAAACAGAAGACTAGGGCCTGTTAACCCTTAATAAAACTTCTCGCAACCAGTCCTTATCCTGCTGCCTGATTAAAATTCATTCAGCGTTATCTGCTCGGGTCAGTATGTCTTCACAGTGTCCTGTCTTACCAAAACATGTCCCACTGACATACTGATAATCAAATGTTGCTTTGATAGTGCCTTCTGCATTCAGCACCATTGTGCCGGTCTCTTCCCAGGCACCTAATCCAATATCGATTCCGTCTGAATCAAACTGAAAAGTGTTACCACATGCCGTGCCGGAACCCGCAGTCTGTTCGTCATCCTGATACTTAAGGCTGTGCCCGTCCTGAGTAATAGTGAACCCGTTTTCGCCTTCTGCATCACCTACGCACTTGTCGCTGCAGATATAGGAACTGGTCCAAAAACCGGAAAAATCAGATATCTCTGTATCACACTGCTGGTAATTGACATCGACATTTTCAATATCCATAGAAGCGTTCAGCGGCGAAACGATTTCCATACATATTGCAAAGCTGCCTGTATTGATAACATTCAGCGTCGGCTGCCTAGCGCTAACAGTTGTCGGCACAACTGCGGCCGGCTGATTGCTCTGATCAAGTGTAATAACAAGTGGCCCATATAACTCACCCGTCTCACAGACAGTTTCGGAATTGGCTACATCATCAACCCATAACCCAAGCCACACCTGATTATCAGCCAATTCACGCTTATTTAAACTGGCGACACTCGCCACCTGCGGATCGACATTTACAAGCCCAAGCGTGGAGGCAACATCCACTGTAACATCGGTCAAATCGGCAGGGAATGCATTGAAGACCTGAGGAATATCATAAACAAACTTGACCTGTTTAGCTTCGTCGGCAGTGATATCGACTTGTCCCATTAATATTCCAAAGGGAACGGTTCGTGCTATACCCTGGTCACCAGCTGCTTGCCCACCCCCTGACGAGCCACCCAAACAACCCGTCACAAAAGGCGTCAAGCTAACAATTAATAGGATATAAAGTGTTTGAATAGGTTTAAGCGGAATAATTGTTTTTTTCATTTGAATAATCTCCGTTATCCTCTCCCCACATCAATAATTCTACAACAAAAACTTTACTCAAATGTGTTTATAGCTTGTCGCCACACAGAAAAATATACTTGCATCTAGGATAAAGCTGACTGCTTTGCTATCACAGGAATGTGATATGAAAAATCAGATTCGAGGCTAACTTTATTGAATAGGGCGTTGGCAATGCAGCCTTAAGAAAAAAACTTATAGCTCACGTTTTAGGCTAACATTATCAAGCCTGCTCATAAGGCGATTGCTGCGCATCATGGCCTGAATATCGCGCACATATTTCTCACCACGTTCTGAATAAGCCATCAAGCCCGTCGCCAACTGATGTGCGTCCAATGGCCGATCCTCCTCACGCATTTGTTGACGTTTAAGGCGTAAATCGGCATAGGCTCGATTGGTGTTGAGATTATGAATATAGGCTCTCACCGAGGCATCAATGGTGGGAAATGCACGCACGGCATAGGTAGCCCCCTCCGGCCGCCCCAAGGGCACGATGCCCTCTGATTGGCGATAGGTCCACTGACCAAACAGGTTATTACCCTGACGCGCGAATCGCGAAGTGCCCCAGGCGCTTTCATTCGCCGCCTGGGCCAACACTAGTGCCTCCGGCACGCTATCGACTCTGGCCAATAAAGTGCGTTGTGTTTTTGCTTCAACGATATTGCCTTTGATCTTGTATGTCTTGGCAATCGATTCCAGCCAACGCTGCTCGCCTTCATCGAGATTCATTACACCTTTTGTATATAGCTTGATGATGTGTTGGCGCAACTGCAGCACTTGTTCATTTTCAGCTAACACAATAGGTAATAAGGCACGAAAGAAAAGCGTTTTCTTCTGCTTTACATCCCTGAGCTGAGCCAGGTCATGAGGTAATTTCGATACTTCAAGCGCTGGAATCAATGACGGTGGAGGCCAAAGATAACCCAGATCATCAAACACAGCTGCCAGTTCAGCCGACGAAGAAACCGTGATCCGTTGCAATTGCAGACGCTCGTCAACTTCTTCGCGCTGAACAGGGATAAAACCAGTCAACAGGAATGCAACCAGCAGCGGGGTCACTAATGCAAGAATTTTTTGAACTACAGTATTCATATTGATCTGTCTTTACTTCGACCAGGCAGAGTAAATGTTTACCCCAGCAGGCGGTTGAAAAAGCTTCCGGTGGATGCCAGGCAAGGCGGAAAACCGCAATAAAGCGCACGACTGCATGGATGCAGGAGGTAGGGCAACGCAGGGAGCAGTTGCCGAGTTTACATGCCAGTAAGTGGGCATTTTGAGCTGTTTTCCAACGCGGCATGGCGCCGCCCGAAAGTTTTTCAACGGCCTGCTAGCCAGACACGGGCATTTCTGAACATGCGCATCCACGGCCCATCTTCAGCCCATTCACTGGGACGGGAAGAATACTGCACCGCCCGGAAGACTCGCTCGGGATGAGGCATCATGATGGTGAAGCGACCATCCTGACTAGTTAGACCTGTAATCCCCTGCGGTGATCCATTGGGGTTGGCCGGATAACGTTCTGTGGCCTCGCCATAGTTATCAACATAACGCAGTCCAACCATACCGGCATCCAGGGCCGCTTGCGCACCATTTACATCACCAAACTCGGCCCGGCCTTCACCGTGCGCCACGGCGATGGGCAGACGCGAACCTTCCATCCCCTGCAGGAAAATAGACGGTGACTTGAGCACTTCAACCAATGAAAAGCGCGCTTCGAACTGTTCTGAAACATTGCGCACGAAATGAGGCCACAGATCAGTACCGGGAATCAGCTCATGCAGATTCGACATCATCTGACAGCCATTACACACACCCAGGCCAAAGCTGTCGTCTCGTTCAAAGAAGGCCTGGAATTCATCACGGGCTCGTGGGTTAAATAGGATCGACTTGGCCCAGCCTTCACCGGCACCGAGCACATCACCGTAGGAGAAACCACCACAAGCCACCAAGCCTTGAAACTCCTTCAGACTAATTCGGCCAGCGATTATGTCACTCATATGCACATCAACACTATCGAAACCGGCACGGTCAAAAGCCGCCGCCATCTCGATCTGTCCATTAACGCCCTGCTCACGCAGTACGGCCATACGTGGACGTGTCCCAGCAGCAATAAAAGGCGCTGCTATATCCTCGGCCTGATCAAACGTCAATTCTGGCTGAATACCTGGATCGTTATCGTCCAGGATGCGATCGAATTCCTGCTCGGCACAGTCGGAGTTATCACGCAGTGTTTGCAGCTGATAACTGGTCTCAGACCAGGCACGCTGCAGATCCACACGGCGTTCACTCAACAGCGTTTCGTGGTCAATAATAAATTCAACCACGTCTTTATCATTTAGCGCACCAATCACATGAGAGTGACGGCCCAGCCCGGCATCATGCAGTGCCTTCAGCACCGTATCCGTATCGCTATGGCCAACCTGAATCACTGCACCTAGCTCTTCGCTAAAAAGTGCTGCCACCTGATCATCACCCAAGCTATCCAGACGTACGCTGACGCCGGTGTGACCGGCAAAGGCCATCTCAGCAATTGTGGCAAACAGGCCGCCATCGGAACGATCATGGTAGGCCTGAATCAGGCCTTGCTGATTCAAGTTTTGAATCGCATTGAAAAATGATTTAAGCGCACCCGCATCATCCACATCCGGCGCATAGTGACCGGCCTGTTTGTAAACCTGGGCCAGACAGGAACCAGCCAGGCGGTTTTTACCCTTGCCAAGATCAATCAGGATCAAATCTGAATCACCTTGACCAGTTCGCAATTCAGGCGTCAGGGTGTTGCGCACATCAGCCACAGGGGCAAAGGCTGAAATGACCAGCGACAACGGTGCCGTGACCGACTTGTCGACGCCATTTTCGTTCCAGACGGTCTTCATTGACATGGAATCTTTGCCAACTGGAATGGCGATACCCAGTTCAGGACACAGCTCCATACCGACCGCCTTGACCGCCTCATACAGACCAGCATCTTCACCCGGATGCCCTGCCGGGGCCATCCAGTTGGCTGACAACACTACACGGCTGAGATCGGTTACACGCGCAGCGGCCAGATTGGTCAGCGCCTCACCCACGGCCATGCGGGCCGAGGCGGCGTGGTGCACCAGAGCAATCGGGGTACGCTCCCCCATGGCCATGGCTTCACCGGTGTAGACATCAAAACTGGTGGCCGTGACAGCCACATCGGCCACCGGCACCTGCCAGGGGCCTACGAATTGGTCTCGTGCCACCAAGCCTGTCACTGAGCGGTCACCGATAGTAATCAGAAAACTCTTGTTGGCCACGGTAGGTAGACGCAGCACGCGGTAGGCCGCGTCTTTGATATCAATGCTGGCGCTATCAAAATCGGGCTTGTGGAATGTCTTGTGCTGAACATCGCGCAACATCTTGGGCGGTTTACCCAGTAGCACTTCCAAGGGCATGTCGATCGGGGTGTTGCCGAAGTGCCCATCACCGACGATCAGCTGTTGTTCTTCTGTGGCCTCACCAATCACTGCATATGGTGCACGCTCACGTTCGCACAGCGCACTGAAGCGCTCCATATCATCCGGCATTACCGCAAGCACATAACGCTCCTGCGACTCATTACACCAGATCTCCATCGGCGACATGCCCGGCTCATCGTTGGGCACAGCACGCAACTCGAATTTGGCACCACGGCGGGCGTCATTGACCAGCTCCGGCATGGCGTTCGACAAGCCACCTGCGCCCACATCATGGATGGAAACAATTGGATTGTCTTTGCCCAACTGCCAGCAGCGGTCGATCACCTCCTGACAACGGCGTTCCATCTCCGGATTACCGCGCTGTACCGAGGCAAAATCCAGGTCTTCGGCCGAGGAGCCGGTCTCCATAGATGAAGCAGCACCACCGCCCAGACCGATCAACATCGCCGGGCCACCCAGCGCAATCAGTTGTGCGCCAGCGGGGATGCGGTGTTTCTCCACATGCTCAGCACTAATGCTGCCCAGACCACCGGCCAGCATAATCGGCTTGTGATAACCGCGCACCTCATTACCTTCAGGGCCAGGCACAGTCTCTTCAAAGGTACGGAAATAACCACAGATGTTGGGACGGCCAAATTCGTTATTGAACGCGGCCGCACCGATGGGACCGTCGAGCATAATTTCTAACGCTGATACGATACGGCCAGGTTTGCCGTGATCCGTCTCCCATGGCTGTTCGGCGCCAGGAATACGCAAATTGGAAACCGTAAAGCCACTCAGCCCCGCCTTGGGCTTGGAACCACGGCCAGTGGCACCCTCGTCGCGAATCTCACCGCCAGAACCAGTCGCAGCGCCGGGGAAAGGTGAAATCGCCGTGGGGTGATTGTGAGTTTCTACTTTCATCAGGATGGCGATGTCCTGATTGTTGTAACCGTACTGCTTGGTCTCGGGATCGGGGTAAAAACGGCCTCCCCTAAAGCCCTCTATCACTGAAGAGTTATCAGAATAGGCAGTCAACACGCCGTCAGAATTCTGCTCATGGGTATTGCGGATCATCTTGAACAACGACTTTTCCTGGTTCTGGCCATCGATGATCCAATCAGCATTAAAAATCTTGTGGCGGCAGTGTTCCGAATTGGCCTGGGCGAACATCATCAACTCGATGTCGTTGGGATTACGGCCCATAGCGGTGAAGTTTTCCACCAAATAATCTATCTCGTCCTCCGCCAGCGCCAGCCCCCAGTCACGGTTGGCCACCACCAGGGCATCACGACCACTTCCGAGAATATCAACGCTGCGCAATGGACGTGGCCGCTCCTGTTGGAACAAACCTTCAGCCTCATCCAGACTCAGAAATACCATCTCGATCATACGATCGTGGATGAGCGGACAAATGGCACTCAACTCAGCATCACTCAGGGTGGAGCCGTCAGTTTTATTAATGTAGTAGGCGATGCCACGCTCCAGGCGGCGAATGGTATTCAAACCACAATTGTTGGCGATATCGGTGGCCTTGCTCGACCAAGGTGAAATAGTACCGAGCCGCGGTAAGACCAACAGCAATTCGCCTTCAGGCTGTTCCACTTCCAGTTTGGGGCCGTATTCCAGCAAACGGCCCAGCAGCTCCTCAGCTTCGCTGCTGAGCCGTTGGTCCAGGTCGGCAAAATGGACAAACTCGGCATAGACATGCCCTACCCCCGGTACCTGCGCCTGAATGAGATTACTGAGCTTTTGCAGCCGAAATGGTGATAAAGCCGGATTACCGCGCAGTTGGAGCATTGCCTGTCCCTGAATCTTTGGTTAAGAAAGGCGGCCATTTTACTAGGGCGCCCCTAAGTAAGTCCATGGTGTCTCTGGTTTACAGGCTGATTCGCAATCAAGGCGCGAATTCGAAAGCATGCCGGGGCCCTGTTGAAAAATTGCAACGCTGAGTGCGAATCAGCCTGTAAACCCCGAAGGGCAAAGCTTGAAACGCACACCTGCGGCGTTGTGTTTCTTGCAAAGGACTACAGCCATTCGCTGCGAAACGCGCCCTGCATCTGCACGTTTCAAGCTCCGCAGAGGCGCCCTAAATTCATGGGGTTAGAGCGAATCGGAGGAGCGATATCTGAACTGAAAAATATATCAACAAAATGTCCTAAGCAATTTTCAAAACCTGTCGAAACAGTAATTGAATTAACCATACGGTTTATACAACAACCCAGAGTAGCACGCAGGAATTTGGGCGTTGGTTTTTCACAAAGCTTGTCACTTAAATCAGCATAAGGAGATACATCATGGAATGGGCATATATTCAAATCTCATCACTAGTCGTAATTATCGCATTGGTTGCTTACATTGCGATGGCAGACCATCGTCTTAACAAAGTAAAAAGCACAGACAAATAACAATCACCGCCATAGCAGATGGGGCGGCCAATCATGCCCACCCCACTGCTCAGTTCTCTTTAACATCCTTGAGACCATTCATTTCTGCATGGATTCTATTCTCTATCACCGGGTCTCTATCACCGGGCTATCCATCCCCCATCTTTCGATTCAATCACCCGCTACATCATTTTCATAGATGGCTTTATTGATCATTTCCATTAGCAATTGAGCTTTACAGCTGTTCACCGGTGACCCTTCCCCTTATATACCCCATGGTTTTTTTATACATTAGCCTCATCTATGCTTGAATACGACGGGCCTTAGACTGTGGAGGGTAAGGTGCGTTCGTTAAATTAGATCAAAACTAAGAGGGGGAGTTACTGTCATGAGCATTTCTTCTTTCAGCACTATGGAAAAAGTCTCAGCACTGCTGCTAGTGGCCTTGTTAGTTGTATTTATTGTTTAGCTTTTTCTGCATATCCGCAACAAGGGCAGACCAGGCAACTGGCCTGCCCTTTTAGTTTATTAACTTGTTGATATAAATAGACCAAACCTCATGCCCGCCCATTCACATTACTGCCATAAAGCTAATATGGTTATTCGCCGATATTACTATCATGACCATGTCATTCAGATGGACCTGACACTAGCCTAGGGAAGAACCTGGAACCTGCAAACTTAGGGGATTAATATGATCGGTTCATCAAGCGACATTTGGCAAGCAATCTCGTTCGTGCTATTAGCCTTTCTTTTAATTATGTTTTTAATCTGAACTTAAGGAGCCTCTGAACAAGTCTATGATGTCTCTGCGGAGCCTGAAACGTGCAGATGCAAGGCGTGTTTCGCAGCGAATGGCCGTAGTCCTTTGCGAGAAGCACAACACTGCAGATGCACGTTTCAGGCCCGCCCTTCGGGGCTTCCAGGCGAATCCGCACTCTGTGTTACTCATTCTCATCAGGCCCCGGCATGCTTTCGAATTCGCGCCTTGATTGCGCATCCGCCTGGAGGCCAGAGGCATCATAGACTTGTTCAGAGGCTCCTTAAATATCGATCTATGTGTAAACACACTGAATTGAGGCATTAAAAAAGGGGGCGAATGCCCCCTTCATTTGTCAAAACTAACTGGAAATTAGTTATTTTTTGCGCCCTGGTCTATCCACATCCTGAGCACACGAATTTCATCATCTGACAATGGTGGCGCGCCGAACGGCATTCTTAAATGATCTTTTCTGGTCACCATGATCATAAAACTGCTGGTTTCAGAAGAACCGGGCACAATCAG
This sequence comes from uncultured Chromatiaceae bacterium, assembly GCA_945787785.1. Classification (GTDB taxonomy): domain Bacteria; phylum Pseudomonadota; class Gammaproteobacteria; order Tenderiales; family Tenderiaceae; genus Tenderia. Next base: position 41,094 of record CALZIO010000011.1, on the reverse strand, counting down.
GTCACCGCCCTGATTGGTACCTGCCATTAAGGCATCATAACTACCTAGATTCAAACCACTCTTGCGCGCACCTTCACCACCTGCTGTGTGGCAAGAGATGCAACGCCATTCGATAACAGGCTCTATATCCCGCTCATAACTTGCCTGACCCCGATCAGATTTTTTCAGCGAGGAAAAGTAAGCAACCAGATCTTTTAGGTCATCATCACTAAACTTGGCCAGCTGCAGGCCCATGATTGAAGATTTCTTCTTTTTAAATTTATTCAGCTTTTTAATCAGTTCGTCCTGATCCCTGCCCGCCAGATTTGGCACCGATGGTGTACCCATGCCGTTGAAACCGTGGCATCCGGTACAGTAAAACGCTTTTGCCGCACCCCGCTGCGCTGAACCGCCATCCATAGATGCGGTTGCAAGTCCATTTCCGCCAATTATCATCGACACCAACAAAAACAGCAGCTTTCTCATCTTCCTGACCTCTCTCACAATCACTATTTACTAACCGATAGGTGAAATTACCCAATGCCTGCAGATCAAAATAACCAATTAATCTACTAAGACTTTTTAAGAACTTAGTTTGAGCTTAGGCCCCATTCTAACGCTTTTACCTATGCGCGACAGCATAATAATTGAAATTCTATAGGGCTATTTAACCATTTTATATAGATGGTTTTTTGATTTAGAATCCGCCTGGATTATTGCTTGGCGTAATAGGCAGCGATGGCCTTGATTTCGAGAAGACTGAGGACACCCGCCATGGCGACCATAGTTTTATCCTTACGCATACCAGCCTGATACTCCTTCATCGCCAGAACAATGTAAGACTCGATCTGACCTGCTAGACGCGGCACGCCGGGCTTACTGCTATAGCCACCTTCACCGTGGCAACGGTTACAACGTTCTTCGACCAACTGTTGTGGATTGTCCGGCAAATAAGTAACAACCTGTTTTGGTGTCTGCACTGAAAAATAGGCCGCTAAATCTGCTAGATCCTGGTCACTTAGCTCTGCTGCTACACCGCGCATACCATCATGGCTACGCTTGCCGCTGGCATAGGCCTTGGTTGCGTTGATGAGATAGGCCTCATCCTGCCCAGCCAGACTGGGAGTAGCGGCAGGATCAGGACTTACCCCCTGCTCACCATGACAACTGATGCAAGCACTGCTGAGCATCTCGCCATTTTCCACATTCCCCTTGCGTGGCTGCTGTTCCGACATCGGCTGTTGCATGGCGTAGTAATAAGCGGCCTTTTCAATATCCGTATCGCTATAAAACGAGACTATCTCTTGCATGGCAGTATGCTGACGCAAGCCTTGCTGATAAGCCTGTGTTGCATTAAGGATATATTTAACGTGCATTCCCGTCAGACTGGGCACGCCGGGTTCCTTGCTGTTGCCCTTGTCACCGTGGCAGCTATTACATGAAGCAGCAATCTTTTCACCATCTGCCAATGGATCGAACGCCTTGTCGGAAGTGATGTCCTTATGCAGCTGAGATTGGGGCTGCTGGCGGCTGTAATAGGCGGCCAGATCAGCAATCGTCTTATCATTTAATTTTTCAACCGGGGCAGACATCAGCAGCGACTGACGCAGACCATAACGATAGTCCTTAGTCGCCTTAATCAAGTAGCGAGATGATTGCCCGGCAAGATTGGGGATGTTTGGGTTGAGGCTGTTGCCATCATAGCCATGACAACCTGCGCAAGCACGGGCAGCCATCTTGCCATTGGCTGGATTACCGTTACCCATAGGGGGTGCTTTAATCGGCACCCTGGCAGCAAAATAGGCGGCAAGATTATAAATATCCTGATCACTCAAACTGCCTTTGAATTGCGACATGATCTCGTTTTTACGCTCACCGTTGACGTAGCTTTTTAAGGCCGGGACAAAATACTCAACCGGAAGCCCATCCAGGTTAGGAATTGCTTCTTCTCGCTGGTAACGATCGGTTTGGCTATGGCAAGAACGGCAACCTTCAACGATGTGTTTTCCGGCGCTGCGTGCTTTAGTATCTTTTAATATGGACTTGGACTGCTGGTCGGCAATCGCCCCTTTCCAGGCAGTATCGAGACTGGCGTAATAAGCGGTGACATCCGCCATGGTCATCGGATTAAGCTCGTCACCCACCTGCTTCATGACAGCATGATTGCGGGCACCATTACGATAGGCTATCAACGAACGAACAAGATATTCCTGCTCCAGGCCCGCGATAAATGGGGCCCCGCTGCGGGCACTAACGCCATCCAGACCATGGCAATCAGCGCACTGCTCGGCGACTTTTTTGCCCTTGTTGATATCACCAACAATTGGCAGTTGTGGTGCCGATTCAGGCAACTCAATTTGTGCTACCGCATCACCTGCCATCGAATTCGTATCACGCCCGGCCAACGCCAAGCAGGACATCACAACAATGAGAAAACTACGAATCATTTCTACGCTACCTTAACAGTGGATCTAATCATCCACCACTGCGCAATAAAATCTCGTTTGCACCTCTTCTGGCAGCTTGTAGAACCACATCTGATAAATCGAGATAAAAAACTGTAAGCCAAAACAGATACCCATCAGCGTGCCACTGCCGATTACCACCCAAGCAAATGGCTCAAATATCTTGGTGATATACCAGGAGGCCACATCAAAAATGATCGAAACAAACGGGATAACAATGATAGTAATCTTGAGCCACTCATGCCGGATATAAGCATGAAAGAAAATACTGGCGACTATAAAAAATATGAAGGTGAGTCCAAAAAGATGGATATGCGATACACGCACCAGGGTAAACATATCGACACCGCGATCTTCTTCAGCCGTGTGTTTAACCCCGGCGTAATCTTCAAGGCTGGGCAAGTGAGGGTTGCGGTTATTGTGGCAGGTAATACAACGATTATCGAATATCGCCTTAATGCCCGCTTCATACTCCTTTTCGCTGGCTCCCTCACGCACCCAGCCGATAATTTTCAGATTCTCATCGGCGGGCAACATACCCGACATCGGCCCCTTAAGCGCACTCTCCAGTTTCGTACCAGTCTTGCTACCGCTATAGGCAATGACAATATCCTGCACGGTCAGACTCGGATTGCCATCGCGGCCATGGTGCGAGGCAAAAATATAGATCATGGCAAATGTATAACCCAAGCCTAAAACACATAACGCGCAGGTGTATAAGACCCGTTGCACCGTAGGCAGGTCCGAAAAATGAAGTGTAAAACGCTGAGCCATGGAAAACCTTAAGAAAATGTCACGTAAAAATTAATGCTGAACTGAGCAAATATGTTTTCAGAGAATTATTAAGGACACTCTGATTAATTCGTCATTCCGGGCGAAGCGTAGCGTAGACCCGGAATCCAATGCTTCTAATTCAATGCCTTAGTGGATTCCGGCCTGCGCCGGAATGACGAAAAACGAATTAATCAGAGTGTCCTTAAATTTTCTGACCCATTTCACTCAAACATAAGCGGGCGCGATTATCGCACATTATCAAGGGCTAATCTATTAAACATTGAAGAGATTTATTAGGGCCTGCTAACAATAATTACAAAATGGCCCCGTCCCTCCGGGTTGCGCCCCTAAACCGGGCATTCAATCTGGCATTCATGCACTCACCAGGCTCAATTCCATAATTGCCCTATTGAAAAAAGCATGAGATGCAATTGATCATATAGCTTAATAAGCGCATCATTTCTTGAAAGAAAACCACACCACGGAGGGGTCAAATGCGAGTTGCAACATTTAATATCGAGAATCTGGATGAAACAAAATCACCCACATTGGAAGAACGCATCCTCGTTCTAAAACCCCAGTTATTGCGATTGAATGCAGATATTCTCTGCCTGCAAGAGGTGCATGGCCAGGAACGTGACAACCAACCCCGCGGCCTTTGGGCATTAGAAGCATTAACTGAAGGAACGCCCTACCAGGGTTACAACCTGACTCACACCGAAACAAGCGCAGACCAGGCCTACGACAAACGCAACCTCGTCATCTTATCCAGGCACCCCATCCTCGACACCCGCCAAGTGCGCAATGAGTATGTAGACGACTTGATGTATCGGCGCATCACCGCCTCACCTCGCGAAGAGGAGGCCAAGGAGGTAAGTTGGGAGCGGCCCGTGTTATATGCCAAAATTGGCCACCCTGAAGGACACGTCCATCTGATTAACATTCATCTCAAATCGCGCCTGCCATCAGCCGTCCCAGGTCAAAGAGAAGGCTTTTCCTATAAAACGGTTAGTGGCTGGGCCGAAGGTTATTTCATCTCATCCATGAAGCGGGTCGGCCAAGCGCTTGAGGTACGCCTGATGATCGATGAAATTTTTGATAGCGAACCGGACGCGAAAATCATCGTCTGTGGTGATTTTAATTCAGAACCGGGCCAAGTGCCGGTAGAGGCGATTGCCGGCCGAGTGGAAAATACTGGCAATCCGGAGTTAAGTCTCAGACAGCTTGTACCGTGCAGCAACTCCATTCCCAAAGAAGCGCGTTATAGTCATTTGCATGAGGGACACGGTAATTTGCTTGACCACATGATGATTTCGCGAAGCTTGTTGGCCCATTATGAAAGTGCTGAAATTCATAACGAAATTTTGCATGATGAATCCATTGCTTTTGCCACAGATAAAAAATATCCAGAGTCTGATCACGCACCTTTTGTTGTACAGTTTTCGCTGTAGCAAACACTGATCTTGCTGGCACCAATAAAAAAAGCCCCGTCAATGATTGACGGGGCTTTTTTATTTTTTAAGAGGGAGTAGACCTCCCCCAGTGTTATTGTGCTTCCATGCACTTAGTTGTAGTCACTATTCCACTGCTTTACCTTCTGAATATTTCACTACCGTACCCGTTGGTTTGGCACCCATACCATGAGCAGTAAAGATAGGCACGCTGCCAAGGTCAACACTCGCCGCTGATGTAATGTCTGGCACGCCAGCCGTATTGCTAGCCACTTCCGCCAGGAACATACTGATTTCCAGAGGCTTGATGTAATAGTTATTAGTGCCATCGGTTACCGCCGTACCAGCAGGGATATTAATAACCTTGGCGCTGATATCTGCACTCATTTGCCAGTTGTTTTTGGCCAGTTCATGGTACATATCAGGCAAACCGTGCATCCAGCCATCAAACTGCAAGGACAAGGTCTTATCATTACTATCAACAACCGTGTCACCATTCGTATCGAAAGTAAATGGGGTCAACATGATTGGGTTATCAAGAATCTTGTAATTCCCTGCCACACTACAGTCAGGCGTACAAAGGAATTGTTGTGAACCCCAACCACCGGTTGAATACTCCCAGTTAAACTCAACGGGGCGATCGCCACTTTGCAGGACACCAAAACCATCTACGTCGGCCGCAGTTCCATCAGCCCTAAGAGCTTGGTTTGAGACATTGAAAGGTTGCAGACCCCATTGACCATCAGTCAATACAGTAGTGACGGCTGATTCATCAACATCCTGAGTATTTGGATCATCAGTCACATATACCAATTTCATGTAATTGGTATCAGCGGCATCAGACACTAACTCATAACGTAGCTCTGGCTGCCAAGGTGTCGCCAGATAGGTGGTTCCAGTTGGCAGAATAGACGCCACGTTGACAGGGTTAGCTGCCGACTGCAATTCGGTAAAAACGTCATAATCTGTTGCAGCAGTGCCTGTTATATCCTTACGTTTTACAACAAAACTTGCACCCTGGTTATTGATGTAATACTCACCACCCAACTCGGGGTTGAAGGCAATGTCACTCGCATCATCAAATGTTGGCGTCCAGGTTTGCTGGTCAAAATTGGTCAGCGTTTTTTGAACCCAAGCGGTACCGTTAAATTCGATATAAATCGAACCACCAACATTCACATAGAGATTGTCGCCATCGGCAGGGGTGTAAACGCCAGCACCCGTTGGGGTCATACTGCCATCTTGCTGATTCCTAGTCGCTGGGTAAAAACCTGCTGCTGTGAAAAAACCTCCATTTGTCGCAGGGGCAGCATTCAAATAAACATAATCGACATTGCCTCCGTTACCACCATTCAATGACTGATCCCAACGACCAATATTGACATGTTTACGATCTCCTGCTGCAACAACCAAGCTGTCAAAGTCAGTAAACGTAGAAACCGCCTTGGTGGTATCGTCAGCAAAATCTTTACACGTTGGTGGCTGTGTTTGCCAATCCAACCAACCTTCACAATGTTTCCAGGCACTGCCCGCATTATCCCAGCGCAGGTCATAATTTTTATTAATAAATGTTTCAACCGGAATGTTCTGAATATCGGCTAATGAACCATCAACCAAGGTACGCTTAGTCAATGTTCCATTAAATTTTGCAGAGACAACATAGGTCTCAGCGGCTGCATTTTGACCACGATCATCGCGCGAAACAACTGTGTCAGCAGGAATACCAGTTTCTGGGTTACCACCCCAGAGTTCATGCCGTCCCTGCCAGGCGCCATAGTAGGCATGTTCGCTATACCCACTGTCGGTAAAGGCAACGGGAAAACCGAAGGAGGTGTGTTTCTCAACGTCGTCACCAGCCGAGACACCTGTGGCTGTTGGCGCTTCATCATAAAACAGGCCATAACGATGAGTCATTTCTACCGCATTATCTGCGTCACGGTCTTTGTAAACTGCATCGTTGGTGCCATTGGTGATGTCATCGTCAACGGCTAGGTAAGCAGTGTTATAGGCGTATTGCGCCTCTTTGACTGGTGGCGGGCTACCTTCACTACAGCCGTTATCACCACCTGACCAGCATGATTCCCAATCAGGGTAAGAAACTTTACCGTAACCTTCAGTACCGGAGCGGACCAAGATACCCTTCATCTCGCTACCAAAATCTCCCATTCCCTTTTCATGCACTTTAATGCTATTCACACCATCAGCATCAATGGTAGATGAAGCAACAAAATAGTTGTCCACTGAATCATTAAAACTTACATTCATATCCCACACACCGTAATCGGCGAAGGAACCATCTGCATTCGTAGTGGCGGCTTGTGTAATCAGGAATTCTGCTTTTACAAGTTGAGTCCCCCCCGGAGTGTCACGATCAGGTTCTTCAATCCAGGCCAATACACGATTCACATCAACGCCGTTTTTCACAATCATGCGTGAATCAACCACCCAAGGCTCAAGCGTTTTAACTTCGCGGCCATCCTGGTCATCTGTCCAGGCTACCATCGCCGTATAAGCGCCAGCATTGATATTCGCTTCGTCGGCGTAGTTAGTTTGACCAATAGCGCTGAGTACTTCTTCAATAATATCAAACTGCTCAAGGGCACGTTCTTCAACAAACTTTTTGGTATGCGCTTTACTGTAATCTGTCGATGTTGAAAGATCTGAAGCAGCGCGAGCAAGAGAGCGTATCGCACCATTAAAACTTCTTAATGAAGCCTGGGTCGATGAATCTGTTGACGCAGGTACTGCTGATATCTCTGAGGGAAGCGCAAAACCTGAAGTTACTGAAGAGAGGGTTTCACCATCTGAATTCGTTGTGCCTGTGGCTGTTGTGGAACTTCCACCGCCACAACCTGCCAATGCCATTGCTACTGCTGCGGATACCGCGTGGACTACAAATTTATTTTTCATTCTTGCTCCTGATCGCTAAAATTCACTATTACGGAGAGCATTTCCCTCTTACCCCGCAACCCACATCTCGAGTGACAACCATCCGTTGGCGATCATGACTAGGAATACTTCCTAAACCGTAATGATGTATCGACAAGAAAGACTAAACTTTAAGAAAAAGTATTAATATTTTTGCAAGCCCAAATAAGCTTACAAATAGAACCAACAAACTGATTTCAAAAGAAAATAGGAAAATATTAAATACACAAGAAATTGTGAACTAGCTCACATATAACGAATTTTGGTCTCACTTGTTACCACCAGACCGGAATAATCCAATACGTCATTTACGCCATGACTAATTAAACAGATATAACAATCATAGGAATGTCTCACTCTTTAAAATAAATAAAGCCTAGATAAAAAAGACCGTTAAAACTCCATAAGGATGATCGGTCCTGCCGAAATTACTGTCTGCACACTCAAGATTCGATAAAAACATCAAAGGGATATTCGAACAGCAAGGATCTGCACATGGCGATACAAAGACCAAAAAAAATACGCTTAGGCGACTTACTCGTCGAGCAAAAAGCCATTACAGAAGAACAGCTAATGGCCGCACTCGATACGCAAAAGAGCACCGGTAACAAACTCGGCCGCGAGCTAATTGAAAGCGGCTATATCAGCGAGGATCAGCTACTTGATATCCTGGCACGACAACTGAATATTGATTTTATCGATATTCGTAGCTATTCCATCAATCCTGAAACAGTAAAAAGGATTCCAGAAGTTCAGGCACGCCGTTTTCGTGTCATCGCCCTTGCAGAAGAGCCCAACCATATCTTGATTGGCATGGCCGACCCGACCAACATCTTTGCCTATGATGAGGTGTCCCGATTGGTCGGAAAGCCTGTGAACCTTGCCGTTGTTAAAGAGGATGATTTACTCAAGGCAATAGATTCTGTCTATCGCCGCACTGCAGACATCAGTAACTTTGCTGCTGAGCTGGGCCAACAAATATCAGCCGTGGAAGGTTCAACCGCAGACCGGACAGTTTCTGAAGGCGTGACTGACGCCCCTGTGGTTAAGCTTTTGCATACCATGCTCGAAGATGCTGTTCAGGTAAACGCATCAGATATTCATATTGAGCCGGACATCAATGAATTACGTATCCGCTTCCGCATAGATGGCACATTACGCGTTCAAACCACAACAGATCATCGCATTTCTGGTGCGCTTATTTCTAGATTGAAATTAATGTCTGGCCTTGATATTTCAGAGAAACGCCTTCCTCAGGATGGACGTTTTCACATTGAAGTACGTGGCAATCGAATTGATGTACGTTTATCCACACTGCCATTGCCCTACGGCGAATCCGCGGTCATGCGTTTATTGAATCAGTCTGCTGGGCTTCTTGGAATCGATCAGCTTGGCATGCCAGACACCCTGGTAAAGAAGATTAGAAAGATTTCACGCAGCCCACATGGATTGATGTTGGTCACCGGGCCAACGGGGAGTGGTAAAACAACCACTCTATATGCCCTGTTAAGTGAACTAAATAATCCAGAGGTCAAAATCATCACCGTTGAAGACCCAGTAGAATACCGCTTAAATGGCGTTAACCAGGTTCAAGTCAACCCCAAGGTTGAACTGACATTTGGTAGAGTATTGCGGTCTGTACTGCGCCAGGACCCGGACGTGGTTATGATTGGCGAAATGCGTGACCAGGAGACAATAGAAATTGGCCTACGTGCCTCGATGACAGGTCACTTTGTTATGTCCACCCTACATACCAATGATGCAATATCCAGCGCACTTCGCTTGATTGATATGGGAGCCGAACCCTACCTGATTGCTGGCAGCCTGCGAGGAATCCTGGCTCAACGGTTGGTTAGGCGAATATGCTCCAGCTGCGCTGCCACCGACACATTAGATTCCGCCACCAAGCTAATGCTTGAAGACATGGAGAATGAAGTGCAGGGTGTCACCTTCAAACGAGGATCTGGTTGTCGATCCTGTAACGATACAGGCTACCAAGGGCGAATTGGAATCTACGAATTTCTTCAGATGGATACCGAGCTGATTGAAACACTCCACAATGGTGACTTGATCGGTTTCTCCAACATGGCTAAATCACGCCCCGAATTTAAATCCCTCATGCAATCAGCCTATGAACTGGCAGCTAAAGGCATAACTACCGTCGATGAAGTCATAAAAGTTGGCTATGGCATGGAAATCTAAATAATGAGCATTTTTAAATACGAAGGCCGTGACCGACAAGGACAACTGGTAACAGGACAATTCGAAGCCGATTCAGAAGATGATGTTGCCACTCATTTGCTCGACACAAACATTACGCCAATAAATATTTCTTCATATCAGAATAGGCCTAAATTTGGAATTTCAATTCAACAGCAGTTTTCCAAACGAAATGTACCCCTCATTGATTTAATCTTTTTCTCCCGGCAGATGTACACGCTAATGCGATCAGGCGTGCCAATTATGGAAGCTTTACAAGGCTTGCGCGAATCCACCCCCAGTGAGCATCTAGCTAATGTAATCGGCGAGCTTAAAGATGGCCTTGATTCAGGTGAAGACTTAAGTACGGCCATGCGCCATCACCCCGAGGCATTTTCAAGTCTTTACATCAGCATTGTTGAAATCGGAGAAACCAGCGGAACCTTGCCAGAAAGTTTCTTAAAGCTTGTCAATTACCTGGAACTTGAGCGTGAGACGCGCGAACGGGTCAAGTCCGCCGTGCGTTACCCAATCATTGTCATTGTAGCCATCGCTGTAGCAATATTAATTATTAACATATTCGTTATCCCTGCCTTTGCAAATGTGTTTAATAAATTTGGAGCCGACCTGCCTCTGCCAACCAGAATTCTGATCGCCACATCCAGTTTTACCGTTAACTACTGGTATGTAGTGCTGGCATTCATTCTTGCCCTGCCAATCGCCATCCGCTTTTATCTATCAAAAGAAAACGGGCGATTAAAATGGGATCGGCTCAAACTCAAATTGCCCATTATTGGTGACATACTTTATCGTGCCACCATGGGGCGTTTTTCCCTCGCCATGGCTATTTGCGTCAAATCCGGCGTGCCATGGGGACAAGCAATGTCAGTGGTCAGCAATGCGGTCGACAACACCTATGTCAGAGGCCATGTGTTAAAAATGCGCGAAGATGTGGAACATGGTATTACCATCACCCAAGCAGCGACCACATCCAATCTTTTTCCTTCGATCGTATTGCAGATGATACGGGTCGGAGAACAGACCGGCTCCCTCGACGACTTGTTGTCTGAAGTTGCGGCATATTACGAACGCGAAGTTGAGTACCAACTTAAAAACCTTAGCACCTCAATCGAACCTATCCTGCTGACCTTTGTAGGAATCATGGTGCTAATTTTGGCACTAGGAGTCTTTCTACCCATGTGGAATCTATCCGGGGCCGCAATGGGACGTTAAATCTTCATTAGCCTTAAGCCTTTTTTTTATTAAATACCTCTAAAGTTTTACACTAAATCAGTCGAGATAATCATTGAGCCATTATGATCTTGGCACGGGCAGACTAACCCAACGATTTTTGGCTGAATATTAATCTTCAACGAGGGTAGCAGATGAAACAACAAACAGGTTTTACATTAATTGAATTGGTAATGGTTATCGTAATCTTAGGCTTACTAAGTGCAGTTGCCATCCCTAAATTTGTTGACCTTTCCGGGGATGCAGAAGACGCTGCGATAGAGGGTATTGCAGGAGGGCTAAGCTCAGCAGCCACCATCAACTATGCCACTGAAAAAACTAACCCAATGACAGGAACAACAGTTGCTAATTGCCAAGATGCAGGCCTGCTTGTAGAGGGCGGTTTGAGTGGCGCGCCTGCTACTGGATATACCATTGCCTCCCTCGCCGTTGGCGCTGCGGAAGGTGATTCAGTAAGCACCTGCGTACTGACACACACAGCTTCAGGTAAGACAAGAAACTTCACCGCAATTAATGTTGACCCAACGTAAGAAATAACCACATAACGATGCCTGTAGCATGCCATGCTACAGGCATCGGTTTTTCTGCCTCTCTGAGTAAACGGACATGACCAGACAGGTTCCCAAACGGGCTCAAGGTTTCACCCTGATAGAATTGGTCCTGGTACTGCTCATCGCGGCCATTATCTCAACCTACGCAATTATCAGATTCCCCTCTGGCTCTATCAACATCTCAGCCCAAGCCGACCAGATCGTCGCCGATATCCGCCATACCCAATCACTCGCCATCAACCGTGGCCAGCGCTACCGCATTAATTTTGCCTCAGATCGATATTGGATCAGCAGCGCAGATGGCGCAACGCTTTACACTCACCCTGCCAGTAGCAGCACTACGATTTTTCTGGACACGGGCATTTCACTAAGCAGCAGCCATGGCTTTCTGGTATTTGATGGCCAGGGAACACCCTATATCAATACCTTGACGCCAGGTACCGCATTAGGATCTGATGCAGTAGTTACGCTTACTGCAGCAAGCGAAACTCGCACTGTGCGCATTACACCTGAAACCGGCCGGGTTATTAAGCCATGAACAGGCGTCGTCAAGACGGTTTCTCTCTGATCGAGTTAATCATCTTTATCCTCGTCAGCAGCATTCTTTCCACGGCCTTGTTAGCGGCCTTTTCCACAGCCTTGAAAGGACCCGCTCAGGTCAGCAGTTCAATTCAGGCCATGCACCTGGCGGTGGAACGAATGGAGTTGATCTTGCCTCAACGTCAGGTGTTGGGTTTTGCAGCATTCAGCAACCCTAACGCTGACCCGTGCATGATGGGCTCAACCCAACTTGCCTGCACCAACATCCCTGCCGGTTATAGTGTTGCCTCAAGTATTGCCGCTGACTGGGGTGGTGACACCAACTACAAAGTCGTCACCGTCAGTGTCAGCGGTGTAGCCACGACCACCCTGACCACCCTGGTGGCAGATTATTGATATGGCATCAGTAAAATGCAGACAAAGCGGTTTTTCACTCATCGAACTGATCCTGGTTATCATTATTCTTTCGATCATCGCGGCCGTCGGAAGCCAGATGCTGGGCACAGGATTTAATGCCTACTTAACCGGCCGTGATTTAATTGATGCCGAATGGCAGGGGCGTTATGCCATGCAGCGTATCAGTCGAGAATTGCGCAATGTGCGCTCTGCCAGCGCTGGTGACTTGGTAATGTCGGTCAATCAGATTACCTTCACCGACAACAGTGCCAATGTCATCACTTATGCACTCTCGGGCACCACCTTAACCCGCAATGGTCAGCCGCTCGCTGATGGCGTAAGTAGTCTGGCTTTTAGCTATATCCAAGCTGATGGTATCACCACTGCTGCGCTGGCCAGCGAGGTATCGTACATTAGTGTCGATATAAACGTTAATTTCAATGATTCGAATTACAGTCTGCGCAGTACGCTACACCCGAGGAGTTTTTGATGCTTGACTATCGTCGCCAGCGCGGCTCACTCATGATTGTCGCGATAGTTCTGATCCTTGTGTTGGGTTTTCTAGGTGTCGCCATTACTTTTCTATCTGTCACAAACACCCACAATGCTGTCGACGAACTTGCAGCAAGCGAAGCACTCTTTTTAGCGGAATCTGGCCTGGAACGCGGCATCAAACAATGGAGCCTGGCCCCCTCCACCTATGCAGGAGAAGGTCCGATCAACTTTGGCAATGGCAGCTTCACTGTCACGACCCCTGTGATACTTTCTGCAACGCAAGCACGCATCAGCAGCAGCGCAACAATAACGACCATTAGTGGAAGTGTTAATCGCACTATTGAGGCTATAGCTAATCTTGGCGGCCCACCCATTTCAGAACCGATGACCGACCTGGACAACTGGGAGGACCCAGTCCTCACCAATAATCAAGGCAAGTACTGGATTGCTGGTGGTGTTTTTCGAGTCAGAACCGATAATAAAAACGGTGACACCTATTCGGGTTATCGAGAAACGGATCCAACATCTCTCATTTTTACACTCAGCGCTGGTCAATCAATTAACCTGGATCTTGAATACAAAAAAAAGTGTAACAATGCCGTCAATATGGATATGGCCGTAGAAATGGTCGACACCACCGGAATCAGCTATATTGTCTGGTCTGAAACCACCATTTTCAATAATAACAGCTGGCTTACCGCCCCCACCACAACTTGGACTGTACCTGCTGGAGTCACCGTCAACAGGCTACGCCTGTCCTTCAACCTGGAAAAAGACGGCAATGGCTGCAAACCTGAAGTAAGTTTTCGCAATATAGAAATTACCTCTGCCAGCGGCGCTGGCACCAGCGTCGTATCCTGGCAGGAAATTATACCCTGAAGCGCGTTATTGTTGATACGAACCTCCCCTCTTGAAAACCACCTAACCAACCCTATTCCTCATTTGCAATCAAGTATTTGGACACCTAGCCGATATTTTTGTTAGCCATTAGGGAAAACTCTATTTATAGGATATTTCAGGGATAGTAACTTGTTAGGTGCACTACTAAAAAAACGCCCACTACCGGGACTATGCGCCATTGATTTCACTTCAGAGGGCATTATTATCTCCAGGCTTGTCCACAGCCCGGACAAGCCTATTCTCGAGTTTTGTAACTTTTACCCACATGAAATAAAGTCATCTATACAACAACTCAAAAAACTAGTCAGTCAACACAAACTTAACCAATGTGTTTGGACCACCTTACTTAGCAGAGATGATTACCAACTTCTGGTAACAGAAGCACCATCAGTACCAAAAGATGAACTCAGATCCGCCCTACGCTGGCGGATTAAGGATTTGATTGACACCCCTGTGTCAGAGATCACCCTGGATGCCTTCGACGTGCCGGCCCCAAGAGGGGCAGGCCAATCAAATTCTGTGTATGTCGTTGTTGCAAAAAATGATGCATTAAACAGTCACAGCGCAAATTTATTAAATGCAAATATCAACCTTCAAATCATTGACATCATGGAAATGGCGCAGCGCAATGTCGCCAATTTGCTACCTGAGAACGATAATGGTGTCGCCCTGTTGTCAGTTCAGGCCAACAGCAGCCTGATTACTCTAAGCAAAGCGGGAGAGCTTTATCTAAGCCGCCCGATGAATCTCGGAATTGAACAAGCCGTACAGACACTTCCCAAGACAAACACACCAGAACAAGACGACGACGGCCTAATTGAGATCACTTTACCAGACCTTGATCTTGATATTGGCAATAGCGCTGCCTATGACCAAATAGCATTAGAGCTACAACGGTCACTTGACTACTACGAAAGCAACTTCCGCCAGGCACCCATCAGAAAGTTGTTCCTGGCGCCAACCTTAAAGGAGCTGCCTGACTTTCCTGAATACATTAAAGACAATCTCAATATGGACGTTGAGTTGATTGACCTCAACAATCTGCTAGAGTGCGATCAAACCATCCCACTGGCAACTCAAGCATCTGGCTTCTTTAGCATAGGCGCAGCCCTACATAGGATTGATGATGAGCCAGGAAATTAATCTCTATCAACCCATCAAGAAGCAACGCGAGCTAAGCTTTGGCGGCGTTAATGTGCTGATGGGCATATTTCTGGTAGTGATAGGCCTAGCAATCTATAGCGGAGTCATGCTGAGCAAATTCTATTATTTCAAGGCCCAGGTCGCGGAGGTTGAGGCGCAGAAATCAGCCATTCTGGCGAATCGAAATGAAATCACACTGCAGCTGGCCAAATATGCAGATATGGACGTCAATGAAGAGATTCGAAAAATTGAACACCTGCTTGCTAATCGAAAACAAATTTATGACAAATTGCAGGCCGACATGTTCAGCACCGGCAATGGTTATTCCGGCTACTTCGTTGCCTTTGCCCGGCAACATATTTCAGGCTTATGGCTTACAGATATCAGCCTCGCACGTGCCGGGCGAGACCTAATATTGAGAGGCCAAAGCACTGACGCTTATCTTTTGCCGAGATATCTGGAGAAACTTTCTGGAGAGAAATTGCTTGCAGGCACGAACTTATCAGATTTTCAACTCTATCGACCAACTGAGGATGAACAAGGCGATAGCCGTGCTGACTATATCGACTTCATGATATCAACTGCACCACCTGAGGATGTCTTATGAGCACTACAAGACAACTTCAATCCAAATACACTCAATTAGCCCAGCTACTGGATTCCAGATCGACGACTGAACGTGCACTCATTTTCATAACTGCATGCCTTGTTATTTATATGTTGTTTCTAGTGGCATTTGTTTCCCCACTCGATAAAGCCAATAGCCATATTCAAGAAACCCTTGCAGCCAAACAAGCCGAAAAAAATCTGCTCGATCAGGAGTTGTCTATATTAATGGAAAATCTGCGCCAGGCGCCAAAGGAGTCAAAACTTATCCGCCTGGAAGAATTAAAGGATGAGTTAACCGGTACTGGTAACTTCTCCAAATTGATGAAGGAGCTTATTCCCCCACGTGAAATGGTCCAATTTGTTGACGGCGTATTGAGCAGCAATAAGAGATTAAAAGTAGTTCGGGCTAACAATGTGCCTGCCATCCAACTCTGGCCGAATCCAGAAGAATATGTGACAACTGAAACAGGGAAAAATATCTCTATCGAAAACAGTCAACAGCCCTCGCCTGAAGATGAGTTCACCATTTATAAACACGGGTTGTTGCTTGAGGTAAAAGGCAGTTACCGTGAACTTATTACATTCTTGGCAACCCTTGAAAAACTGCCGTGGAAAATTCTCTGGGGGGACGTAAGCCTGACCTCTGGCAATGGTAATGATTCTGTTGTCAGACTTATGATTTACACCTTGAGCCCTGATAACGCATGGATGGGTTTATGAGAAACAAGAATATATTTTCCTGCGGCTTGCTGATAATGATTCTGATATATCCTTTATTAAGCCAGGCTTCTGATCCATTTGCCGGCCTTCCAGATCCAACCCACTATAAAAAAAACACACCTAAAAAGGTCGTAAAAAAAATCATACGCAAACCTTTGACACTACAATCAACACTGATTTCCGAAGACAGCAGCTATGCAATTATCAATGGAAAACAGATTGCAATTGGCGGTCGAATTGAGGGGGCTAAGTTACTGTCTATCAACCCCTTTGATGTTGTAGTTGAACAAAACGGAAAAACCATAACACTTGAACTCCTGAGCACGGATGTTATGCGACAGAACGCACGCATGACCAATGAAGATTGAGATTTATTACATGGAAAAGTTACGCATTATTAGCTTTGTGGCGATACTGTCACTTATATTGACGGGTTGTGAATCCATGACTAAAAAGTGGAGTAGCTCAGTTAATGACAGCATCAATAATACCTTGAGCGAGGCAGCTGAAACAAAACCCATCCATGTTCCGGAAGAAGTCCAGCAGGCGATGCTTCCCGACATGCAGGTTGATATTCCATCTCGCCAACCTGATCTGATCAAGCCACGTTTTGACTTGACCGCCAACAGGACCCCAGCGCGCGAAGTATTTATGAGCCTGGTAAAAGGCACACCTTACAGCATGGTGGTACATCCTGATATCGATGGAGAAGTATCACTACATTTAAAAAACGTGACTATAGACGAAGCACTGGATGCTTTACAGCAGGTGTATGGCTACGCCTATCGTCATGATGGAGATCGTTATTATGTGCTTGGGCGTGGCATCCAAACCCGCATCTTTACCATCAACTATCTCAACTTCAATCGTAAAGGACATTCCAATACCCGGGTGTCATCGGCTGAGCTGAAATCTTCCGACGATAACGACGATAATAATGGTAGTGCAGCATCAACCGAATCTGATGGAATCCAGATCAAGACAGATTCAGAGACTAATTTCTGGAAAGAACTCGAGTTGTCGCTCAAAACCATCATTGGTGAAGAAGAAGGCCGCCGTGTAGTCGCACAGCCTCAGTCTGGCGTGGTAGTTGTTCGTGCCATGCCGGAAGAGTTGAGCATGGTGGAGGACTTTCTCAACACCACTCAGGCAACTGTCAATCGCCAGGTTGTTCTAGAAGCTAAAATCATTGAAGTACAACTAAATGATTATTACCAGACTGGCATTAACTGGGCGGCACTTCTCTCTGATGGCAGCAAGTCGCTGCTTGCCAGTCAAACGGGAGGCGGCACACTATTGAATTCAGATGTCAGTGAATCGGGCGGTTTGCCCGGTGATCTGCAACCTGGCGATAATTATTCACCCATTGAATCTTCTGGCGTATCTGCTTTTGGCGGTATTTTCAGCCTAGCATTCAAAGGAAGCAATTTCGCTGCCTTCCTCGAATTCTTACAAGGCCAGGGGGATGTGCAAGTCTTGTCCAGCCCACGGGTATCAACTGTGAATAATCAGCGCGCCATCATCAAGGTCGGCGGCGATGAATTCTTCGTCACTGGCGTTACCAACCAAATAAGAAGCAGCGGTGCCACCACCATAGATACACCTACAGTAGAATTGACACCCTTCTTTTCCGGCATTGCATTGGATGTGACACCGCAAATTGACGAGAATAATAACATCATTCTGCATATTCATCCCTCGGTGAGTGAAGTCAATCAAGAGAACAAGTCATTTTTGATTGGAGGCGAACTTTTTAATTTACCGCTAGCCATCAGTAACATCCAGGAGTCGGACAATGTGGTTCGCGCGAAAAATGGCCAGGTCATTGTAATTGGCGGATTGATGAAGGAAGCCAGCACAGATGACATCGCTTCTGTACCAATACTAGGTGACCTGCCTGTAGTCGGCCAGCTGTTCAAACATCAGAGGGTAACTCGCGTCAAAAAAGAGCTGGTGATTCTATTGAAGCCGACCGTGGTAGAGGGTAACGACATTTGGGCAGACTCCATTCAGGCCTCACAACAACGTACTGCGGAACTATGGGAAAGCCGTTCACGTAAATCAAACATCAAAGAGACAGAACAATGATCCGATCTGGCCAGAATTTTTTCCTATATCTCACCTTGGCTTTGTTATACCTGCCAATACCGACTCTTGCTCAAGTCACTGAGGCTGGAGAAGAGCATCAGTCACAACAGCTGGGAACTGCAGTTAAGAGCAATGCACTACAGCCAGGTGAACTAAAAGTAACTCCGCATCTACTCGATAACGCCAGCAACGCCGAAAATGATTACCGCAGTGCTGTGAGTTTTACACGGCATGGAAAAAACGAAGGAGCCGAAGCACTATTACAACACGCCTTATCGTTACAAGCTGATCATATTGCTGCCAGAGAATTACTGGTGTCTCTACTGGTAAAACGACATAACACATACGAAGCTATCAATGTACTTGAAAAAGGCATTATTATCGTGCCAAACCACTCTAAATTTCCACTCTGGCTCGCTCAACTTCATATCAAACTTGATGCAAATGAAAAAGCCTTGAACATACTCGAACTAAATGCAATACGATTCGAGCAACAGCCTGCATATTTAGGGGCGCTTGCCGCCCTTTATCAACAAGCCGGCCGCCAAATTGAAGCACATCAATATTTTCTTCAGGCTACAAAACTTGCACCCCAGGATGGACGTTGGTGGTTGGGCTTAGGCATAATGGCGGAGGAATTAAAGGATTGGGGCGAGGCACGATTGGCCTACCGACGCGCCAAAGAATATAGTTTTATTGAAGCACCTTTGCTTCAGTTTATTGAGGAGAGGACAAGTATCGTAGATGCTCAACTTCAACAACTGAAAGGTTGATGGGATACATCATAACCGATCCCTGCCTATATTTGTTTCATATAACAGGCCACACGAAAGCGGACTTTGAACCAAACCGGCAGATTTTACTTCGGTAGTTCCACCCCCAAGCGTTTTGCCACCTCTTCATAGGCTTCAATCACACCACCCAGCCCCTGACGAAATCGATCCTTGTCCAGCTTTTCACGCGTCTCGGCATCCCACAGACGACAGCCATCTGGGCTGAATTCATCACCTAGTACAACTTCGCCATGAAACAGACCAAATTCAAGCTTGTAGTCAACCAATAACATACCGGCATCGGCAAACAATTTTTTTAACACATCGTTTACCTTGAAGGTTAACTTTTTCATCGTGGCCAGATGTTCTGGCTTGGCCCAACCAAAAGTTTCGACATGTGACTCATTGATCATAGGATCATGCAGCTCATCATTTTTAAGAAATAATTCATAGGTGGGTGGATTCAAATCCAAACCTTCTTCTACGCCCAAACGACGGCAGATGCTGCCAGCAGCAATGTTCCGCACCACGCATTCAACCGGCATCATGTCGAGCTTCTTCACTACAGTTTCATTGTTCGATAATAATTTTTCAACGTGCACCGGGATACCTGCTTCTGCCAACTTGCCCATGATAAAGACATTGAAGTGGTTATTGACCATGCCCTTGCGCGCTAACTGTTCCATCTTTTCGCCATCAAAGGCAGAGGTATCATCGCGGAACTCAAGGATCAAACGATCTGGATCGTCAGTCAGATAGACGGATTTGGCCTTACCGGCATAGAGTTCTGCACGTTTTTCCATTGTGAATTCAACCTCGTTTATGTCACTAACTATTATACGACGTCACGCCAAGCCAAGCCTTGCTCCTGATCTGCGACCGCTATCCAGTCCGGCGCACATCCCATCACCTCGGCCAGTGACTGTTGCGCCAACTGCGTATGATTGTTCTCTTGACTTAAGTGAGCAGCAACCAGATGTTGTAGTTTTGAATTGTCCAGACGCGCCAATAATTCCGCCGCTTGGGCATTACTGAGATGACCATGGCGGCCCCCCACCCGTTGTTTAAGTGAAACGGGATAGCTGCCCTGAAATAACATGTCACCGTCGTGATTACATTCCAGCATCAAGGCATCACAACCACTCAGCTGCTGTTCGATGTGTAAGGTCCAGCAGCCAACATCGGTAAGAATACCAAGACGGTGTTGGCCATCGCTAAAAACAAACTGGGCCGGTTCCCGGGCATCATGGGGCACGGGATAGGGCAGTAATTCAAGATCGTTAATGGCAAACGCTTCATGGCTGTTAAAATAATTCAACTCGGCCAATTTGCCGAGCCGTTCATGCCTAGCTGTGCCATGTGTCATCCAGACCGGCACATCATAACGTCGTGCCAAGGGGCCGACACCCTTAATATGATCACCATGCTCATGGGTGACGACAATCGCGGTGAGATCATCTGGTGTTTTACCAAGCCGGGCCATGCGCTGTTCTACTTGGGCGATAGTAAAACCACAATCAAGCAACACCAGGGTATTCCCTGCCTCAATCAAAGTGCCATTGCCACGGCTACCACTACCCAGCGAGGCAAAACGCATTTTAATCAAGTTCAAAACCACGGCCCGGAGCCGGTTTCACTTTTTCTGGTTGCACCAATAACTCTTCGGGCAAATTAACTGGCGGCTTGGGATCCACCTCCACCATTTCAGGATTAACGGGTGGCAAAACCAGCATTGCGTCGCTACTGGGTGCAGATAGCCCGGCTGGGATCTCGAGTGTGCCAACACTCTGGCTTTGTCGGTATTCCAGACGCTTCTCCTCAGAACCACTGCAGGCGATTAAAGCGAATGCGATTGAAGATAGCGCTATTACCCGGTAGATCCGAGCAGTTTCAACGTTAGCAACAAACATTAAAGCACACCGGCCTGACGCATTGCCTGGCGCAGCGGCTCGTGATGTTGTTCTGATAACACGGTTAATGGCAGTCGAATGCCGTGACCGATAAGACCCATCTCCGCCAAAGCCCATTTGACCGGAATCGGATTGGCCTCGAGGAACAATTTTTCATGCAGACCAGCCAATGGCGCATCCAGCGCTTCTGCTTTTTGTCTGTCACCGGCGATGGCAGCGGCGCACATCTCATGCATTGCTTTGGGCGCCACGTTAGAGGTCACTGAAATCACCCCTTTGCCGCCCATCAACATTAATTCACGCGCTGTGGCATCGTCACCACCATATATATCGAGCGCATCACCACAGCTATCGAGAATCTCCTGAGCCCGCTGCAGATCTCCAGTCGCCTCTTTAATACCAACAATATTTGAGATTTTAGACAGACGTTCGACCGTTTGCGGCAACAAATCGCAGACGGTGCGGCCGGGTACATTGTAGAGAATCTGCGGCATTGCCACGGCATCAGCGATGGCCTTGTAGTGTAGATACAGTCCCTCCTGGGTGGGCTTGTTGTAATAGGGTGTCACCAACAGACTGGCATCAGCGCCTGCTTCCATGGCCGCCATGGTCAGATCAATTGCTTCACGAGTGCTATTTGAGCCGGTACCGGCAATCACAGGAATGCGCCCACGGACCAAATCGACTGTCTTACGCACCACCTCACAGTGATCCGCCTCATTCAGGGTAGGCGATTCGCCCGTTGTTCCCACAGAAATCATGGCGTCAGTACCATTTTCAATATGGAATTCAACCAGACGCTCAAGGGCCTCATAATCCAGGCTGCCATCCACCTGCATGGGTGTTACCAGGGCCACCATGCTGCCATGAAACATAGTCTTCTCCGCACTACAGAAAAACGCCCATGGTACTGATGGGGCTAGTACTCCGTCAACTATATAACTCAGGCTGCAGCCAGGAAGTGGTGAGCTGCTAGGCGGGCGACCGCAGGACTAGCCACAGCTAATTCAAGGGAGCCCAACAACGCAGATGACCACTTCCAGGCTGGCCCGGGGGGTGTACCCCACATCATCCAATGCTGCGTTACAGCCCTTATGCCATTCCCTGCGGACTGCGCCTTGCCTTGGATGATGCGGGGCACACTGCAGCCTGAGTTATATAGTTGACGGAGTACAGCATAAGACAAGCCCGTTTCCCCCCTTGGAAAACTGGCGTATGATTAATTTGGAACAGTAAATTAACAGATGGAATAGTACCAGCGCATGACAAATTATCTCGTAATCACCGCCGTCGGCAATGACCGGGCTGGCATCGTCAACGAACTCACCAAACACATCCTCGAATGTGGATGCAACGTTGCGGACAGCCGCATGAGCATTCTCGGCGGGGAGTTTGCCTTGATTTTGCTTCTAACCGGCAACTGGAATGCCATTGCAAAAATTGAGGATATATTACCCAAGGTAGCTGGCTCACTTGGACTGACTCTGACGGCTAAACGCACAGAGCAAAGACCACAACAAGGTAACCTGCTCAACTACCATGTTGATGCTCTGGCAATAGACCAGCCCGGACTTGTCCATCAAGTGACGGACTTCTTTTCCAGCCGCAAAATCAATATCGAGAGTCTTAACACAGACTCCTATAATGCTGCCCACACCGGCACACCCATGTTTTCGATCAGCTTGACGGTCAATATTCCTGCTGACCAGTCCCTTTCACAGATCCGGGAACAATATCTGGATTTCTGTGATTCCATGAATATTGACGGCATGATGGAACCTGTACGCGGATAAACTCAGTCAAGGAGAAACAGTCATGAGCGGTGTTGAAATTGGTAAGAAGGTGCCTAATTTCGAAATTGCAGCGACCGGTGATCAAACGATCAAGCTGTCCAGTCTAAAGGGTAAAAATGTGGTGATCTATTTTTACCCCAAAGATAGCACCCCTGGCTGTACCAAGGAGGGCCAGGCTTTTCGTGACGAACATCGTAAGTTTGCCCGCGCCCAAACTGTCATTCTGGGAGTTTCCAGAGACAGCATCAAATCACATGAGAATTTCAAGGCCAAGCAGGAATTCCCCTTCGAATTATTGTCTGATAAAGATGAAGAGCTTTGTTCTCTATTCGATGTCATCAAAATGAAAAACATGTATGGCAAACAAGTTAGGGGAATAGAACGCAGCACTTTTTTAATTGATGCCAAGGGTGTGCTGCGCCAGGAGTGGCGCAAGGTTAAAGTCGCCGGACATGCCGAAGAGGTGCTGGCCGCGGCAAAAGAGCTTAATAAATAATTATCACCGGCTGGAGACACAAGAAATAATATGGCCATTAAACGTCAACGTGATAAAAGCCCAAAACGATTTTTTGTACTAGATACCAACGTGCTCATGCACGATCCTGGGTGTGTCTACCGTTTTCAAGAACACGATATTTTCTTGCCCATGGTGGTATTGGAAGAGCTGGACCACAATAAACGTGGCCACTCAGAGGTGGCGCGCAATGCCCGTCAGGCCAGCCGCATTATGGAAGAACTGATTGTCGGCGCCAATAAAAAAGATATCGAAAAGGGCATCAAGCTACCTGAACCGACCAGCAGTGACTACAAAAGTGGCCATGTCTTTTTCCAAACCCGCAATCTCTCCTATGATTTACCTGCCAGCCTGCCTGGCAATATTCCAGATAATAATATTCTGGGCACTGCGCTAGCCTTACAAAAGTCTCACTCAGACACAAAGGTAATTATTGTCTCCAAGGACATCAACCTGCGCATCAAGGCCGCAGCCTTGGGAATTACGGCAGAAGATTATGAGGATGACAAGGTACTCGATGATCTCAGCCTGCTCTACACTGGCAAGACTGAACTGGATCAGGATTTCTGGGAAAACCACGCCAAGGAACTAGGCTCCTGGATGGAAGAGGGCCGCAGCTTTTACAAAGTAGCCGGCACGGACCTGGAGAGCTGGTATCCCAATCAGCTGATTTATGAGAACAAGCAAGGCGGCTTTGAGGCCATCGTGCGCGAAGTCAACGTTACTGAGGCCACGCTGGAGACATGTGCTAATTTCACTCGCTCGCATCATTCAGTCTGGGGCATAAACGCCCGTAACCGCGAACAGAACTTTGCCCTCAATCTGTTGATGGATCCCAACATCGACTTTGTCAGCCTGCTGGGAAATGCTGGCACAGGTAAGACCCTGCTGACACTGGCCGCGGGTTTAGCGCAAGTACTGGATGACCAGCGTTATCATGAAATTATTGTCACCCGCGCCACTGTGCCAATGGGTGAAGACATTGGTTTTCTGCCCGGTACAGAAGAAGAAAAGATGGTGCCGTGGATGGGGGCCTTGATGGATAACCTGGAAGTGCTATCCAGCGGCGAAGGTGGAGAATGGGGACGTGCAGCCACAAACGACCTGTTACGCAATCGCATTAAAATCCACTCCTTGAACTTCATGCGTGGCCGTACCTTTCTGAAGAAATACGTGATCATCGATGAGGCCCAGAACCTGACATCAAAACAGATGAAATCACTTATCACCCGTGCTGGGCCTGGCACAAAGGTGATCTGCCTCGGCAATATCGCCCAGATCGATACGCCCTATCTGACTGAAACCACGTCGGGACTAACTTTTGCCGTTGATCGATTTAAAAACTGGCAGAACAGTGGTCACATTACGCTGATCAGCGGCGAACGCTCACGCCTGGCCGACTTTGCTTCAGAAAATCTCTAATACTGAGTTCTTAGCCCTGGTCACCCGACGCCGACACCGTTGCCGCCCCTTCTGAAACCATGACTCTAGGCCAGGCATCGAGCACAGCCTTGACCAGGGTTGCCAGCGGGATGGCAAAAAACACCCCCCAAAAGCCCCATATGCCGCCAAAAATCAGGATAGATATAATGATAGCGATTGGATGGAGATTGACTGCTTCCGAAAACAACCAGGGTACCAAGACATTACCATCCAACGCCTGGATGATCAGGTAGGCCAAGGCTAGGTAGGCAAAATCTGCACCCCAACCCCACTGAAAAAAACCGATCAGTAATACAGGTACAGTCACAACTACGGCGCCAATATATGGTACGACAACCGAGAGTCCAACTGCCGCGCCAAGCAGACTGGCGTACTGGAGTCCCATGACGGCAAAAACAACATAGGAAATAATCCCTACAATCATGATCTCGGCAAACTTACCACGCACATAATTTCCAATTTGGCGATCCATATCACGCCAGACACGTAGAGCTACATTACGTTCCTTTGGCATATATCGTGTGGCCCAATCGATAATTTTTGTTTTGTCTTTCATAAAGAAAAACACCAATACTGGTAATAACACCAAATACACCATGACCGTGAAAAGGGTGGAAATCGATGCCAATGAAAATGATAGAACACCCTGTCCCATTTCTGTCAGGCCAGAATGTAATGCCGTCATAATTTCCTTTACCTGCGATTCGCTAAATATGTGGGGATAGTGTTCTGGTAACTGCAATAGTGCTTTCTGACCCTGTGAAACCATCGCCGGTATCTCCTGCACCAACTGCGCTACCTGCTTTGATAATAACGGGACTAATCCAAAAAAGACTAAAAGTAAAAATGCGACAAAGATTGAAAAAACAATCAATACGGCCCATAAGCGGCGCATCCCACGAACCTCCAACAAGCGCACGCTACCCTCTAGCAGATAGGCTATAACAACACTTGCCAGTACTGGCGCCAACATATCGCCAAAAAATATCACCACAGTGAATCCGACAATCAGCAAGACAGCCAGAATCACCCCTTCGGGGTCAGAAAAATATTTTCTAAACCAACGGCCTAACAGATTTTCCATTGACACACTTAATCCGACTCGTAGTTTTGATAGTGGTTTTGAAACAGCATTTCCAATTCATCGATCACTTCATTGACGTCGCGTCCCTCCATAACATGTTGTGAAATTAATTCTGATGCCTCACTCAGCAGGGTAGAGATATCGAGCATGGAGTTGCCTTGACGCAGGTTTTTTGCTGTCTCAGACCTTGATTGGTACTTAGGACGTGAAATAGCCCTCCTCATCTCAGATTGTCGTTTTTTAATTTTGCCCTGGCGCTGACACATAAAACGAGCAAAGGAAAACAATCTATCCTGGTCACGTTTACCGAGTCGATTGTACATCCTCATCAACTGTCTTTTTCGGATATATTCCGCCATCACAGTTTTACCCGTTCAATTAATGTTCCTATCGATAAGGATAGCGCGCCAGCGGCATTGCCACAATTAACGGCAATCTCCGCCAACCCGGATGAGTTTTCGTACCAAAAAGGTGTCCCTGGCGCCACATCATTAAATGTTGTCGCACGCTTTAACATTCTGTCACCAACCCTAAGTTTTTCATCTGCAGCCAATCCAGAAGCAGAAATACCCGTCATGCAATTGCCAAATTCATCGACATAGATAATTTCATAAAGATCACTATTCTGCTCTGCCATTGAGAATTGTTGCTCAGTTCCAAGCCAATCGCGTGGCAAGGTCGCCTGATCTAAGTGTGCGGCGATTGGGGCAAATAAATCTCTACCGTGAAAAGTGCGCGAACAATTCTGCGGCTGCCAAATTATTTCCTGCTTAAATGATTTACTGGCACGTTGCACCAACACATCAAACAGGCCATTATCCGGCCCAACAAAATGTTTACCATCGATTGTTGCCACGATCGGCAACCTGGCTACACTTCCAACACCTGGATCAATGACGCAGACAAACACCACATCATCAGGTAAATCACGGGTAAACGCTGGCAATAGATAAGATGCGCTACGTACATTATGTCCAGGGGCATCAGCAAACAGATTTACCACATGCGCGGCCGGATTAATTCGCCAAATAGCGAGCTGCATTTGCCCGATATAAGGACCATTCAAACCAAAGTCAGTAAAGAGTGCGATCATATTCTGGCCAGCTTTAGTTGTACACCATAATAGCCACAATCAAAAAAGCCGGGCAATGCCCGGCTTTAATAATTTCAAATCCTGAAAGGTTTATTCTGCAAGCAATGCGGCTTCAGGACGATCCACCAACTCAACTATAGCCATTGGTGCATTATCACCCGCACGGAAACCACATTTCAAAATTCGCAGATAACCACCAGGACGTGCTTTGTAACGTGGACCAAGTTCATTAAATAGCTTACCAACAGCCTCTCTGTTACGTAAACGGCTAAAGGCCAAACGACGTTTGGAAACACTATCTTCCTTAGCCATAGTAATTAACGGTTCTGCATGACGACGCAGCTCCTTGGCCTTTGGCAAAGTAGTCTTAATCATCTCATGCTCAATTAATGAAGCAGTGAGGTTTTTAAACATCGCTTGGCGATGGCTACTATTACGTCCTAACTGACGACCACTTTTGCGGTGACGCATTGCTTAATTCCTTATGGTTTCTATCTACCAACAACCCCGGCCAAATCCAGCTTATGCAGACGCTTTTTCGTCAGACTTAAGGCTTGCTGGCGGCCAGCTTTCCAAACGCATACCCAGAGAAAGTCCGTGGGTAGCCAAAATATCTTTTATTTCTGTCAGCGACTTTTTGCCAAGATTTGGCGTTTTTAGCAATTCAACTTCTGTGCGTTGAATCAAGTCACCGATATAGTAAATGTTTTCTGCCTTAAGACAGTTAGCCGAACGTACCGTAAGCTCAAGATCGTCAACTGGGCGCAGCAGCACTGGATCAATTTCAGCTTCCTGTGGTTCAGAAGCAGCTTCTTCTGCACCTTGAAGATCAACAAAAATTGACAGTTGATTGCGTAAAATATTAGCTGCACGGCGAATAGCTTCTTCTGGATCAATAGCACCATTGGTTTCCAGATCGATGATTAGCTTATCCAAGTCAGTGCGTTTCTCAACGCGGGCACGCTCAACTGAATATGCTACCCGGCTGACCGGACTAAAAGTAGCATCCAGGCGTAAATGACCTATAGGCCGACTCTCTTCAGAATCTTCACGCGCAGTCGCTGGCACATAACCACGGCCCAATGCGACTTTTAATGTTGCGTTCAACTTACCAGCTTCTGTCAGATTTGCGATTACGTGATCTGGATTAACGATTTCAATGTTATGGGGCACTTGAATATCGCTAGCTAGTACAGGTCCTGATCCGCTTTTACTAATCGTCAGAGTCGCCTCTGTACCTTCATGCATTCGAACAGCGAGTTCTTTAAGATTGAGCAGGATCTCAATCACATCTTCTTGCACACCTTCAACACTGGTGTATTCATGAAGCACACCTTCGATTTCCACATCAACTACCGCAGCACCTGGCATGGAAGACAACAATATACGACGCAGTGCATTACCGAGAGTATGGCCAAAACCACGCTCCAGAGGCTCCAATACGACCTTGGCATGTGTGCTGCTAATCTCTTGAACATCAACAACCGTAGGTTTCAAAAACTCAGTTACTGAGCTTTGCATAGACTGTCCTCTTTAAATCTGGAAGCTAAATAAAATAAAAAGTTGATTACTTCGAGTACAGCTCGACAACCAAACTTTCGTTAATTTCTGCAGGCAGATCGCTACGTTCTGGTACAGATTTAAAGACACCTTGCATCTTGGAGGCGTCAACATCGACCCAATCTACCAGACCACGTTGTTGTGAAAATTCAAGCGCTGCTTTTACACGCAATTGATTTTTAGCCTTTTCACTGACTGAAATCGAATCGTTTGCCTTCACTTGATAACTAGGAATATTTACCTTGCCACCATTCACAACAACACCGTTGTGGCGTACCAATTGGCGCGCTTCAGTGCGTGAAGCTGCAAACCCCATGCGATAAACAACATTATCAAGGCGACCTTCAAGTAGCTTTAACAGGTTCTCACCAGTAGAACCTTTGCGACGATCTGCTTCTTTATAATAAGAACGGAATTGGCCTTCCAATACTCCATAAATACGGCGAAGTTTTTGCTTCTCGCGCAATTGCAGACCATAGTCAGTCAATCGACTACGACGTTGACCATGCTGACCCGGTGGAAAACTCCGATTTTCAATTGCACATTTAGATGTGTAGCACTTCTCACCCTTTAGGAAGAGTTTCTCGCCCTCACGGCGACATAAACGACACTTTGAGCCTATATACCTAGCCACAACTGTTCTCCAAATTAAACTCTACGTTTTTTAGGAGGACGGCAGCCATTATGGGGAATAGGCGTCACGTCCGTAATACTATTAATTTTAAAACCACTCGAATTTAGGGCACGAACAGCGGATTCACGACCAGGACCAGGACCCTTGACCATGACATCCATATTTTTCATACCATACTCTTTTACTACAGAACCGGCACGTTCGGCAGCAACCTGAGCTGCAAAAGGCGTACTTTTACGTGAACCACGAAATCCTGAACCACCAGCCGTCGCCCAAGCCAAGGTATTTCCTTGACGGTCAGTAATGGTGATGATTGTGTTGTTAAATGACGCATGGATATGCGCAACACCATCTACAACATCTCTTTTAATGCGCTTACGCGTACGTGTACTTGCCTTTGCCATATCTTAATCCAGTATTATTTTCTAATTGGCTTACGAGGCCCCTTACGGGTCCGTGCGTTTGTGCGGGTCCGTTGTCCGCGCAATGGTAAACCACGACGATGGCGCACTCCACGATTGCATCCCAGATCCATCAAACGCTTGATATTCATGGAAACTTCACGACGAAGATCGCCTTCAACAGTAAACTTCGCCACTTCACTACGAAGTGCTTCGATCTCAGATTCCGGAATATCTTTAATTTTTGTGGAAGGTTCTATTCCTACCGATGCACACATACTGCGTGCGCGTGTGCGGCCAATCCCAAAAATCGCAGTTAATGCGATTTCGGCATGTTTATTAACCGGAATGTTGATACCTGCAATACGAGCCATCTCAGGCAAACTCCTTTATTATGGCCTCATGGCCATCACGGAAAACGCGAAATTTTAGCCTCGAACGCCATGTAAATCAAGCGTTAGAGCCCATAACCTAAATGAAAATTCTTATGTATTAGCCTTGACGCTGCTTATGCCGGGCATCCTTACAGATAACCCGAATTACGCCTTTGCGCTTAATAACCTTACAGTTACGGCATATCTTCTTTACAGAAGCACGAACTTTCATTGCTACATCTCCAAAAAATCAGAAAGAGGGACTCATCCCCCTCAAAAAAGTGAGGCGAATTATACTCCAGCTTACGCCAAATCCCAAGTAAATTCTTAGGGTTGCCAGGAAAAACTAACGGACAACACCGCTGCCACCGTACCCTTTTAGATTGGCCTTTTTCATCAGCCCATCATACTGATGGGAGGTCAAATGGGCCTGCATTTGAGCCATAAAATCCATTACGACAACGACTATGATCAACAAAGATGTGCCGCCAAAATAAAATGGTACGTTCCAATTCACGATCAGAAACTCAGGTAGCAAACACACCATAGTGATATAAATCGCACCAGCCACAGTCAGACGTGTCATGACCCCGTCGATATAGCGTGCGGTTTGTTCACCTGGGCGTATCCCGGGAATAAATGCACCTGATTTTTTAAGGTTATCGGCTGTATCTTTAGGATTAAACTGTAACGCTGTATAGAAAAAACAGAAAAATATAATCGCTGCTGCATACAACATCACATAAATAGGCTGCCCTGGTGACAGCATCGTAGCAATATCCTGCAACCACCCCAGATTTTCACTACCTTGGCTAAACATGCCGGCAATTGTAGCTGGAAACAAAATAATACTAGACGCAAAAATCGGGGGTATAACACCCGCCATATTTACTTTTAATGGTAAATGACTGGTATGACCGCCATACATTTTGCGGCCTTGCTGCCGCTTGGCATAATTAACAGTAATGCGGCGCTGTCCCCGCTCCACATAAACCACAAAAAATGTCACCGCAGCCGCCAGAAACAGAAAAAAGAGAACCATGAACCAACTGAGCTCACCGGTTCTGCTTAATTCAAGTGTCCCACCGATTGCTGATGGCAAGCCAGCAACAATCCCGGCAAAGATAATAATGGAGATACCATTCCCGATACCCCGCTCTGTCACCTGCTCACCCAACCACATAAGAAACATGGTTCCTGCTACAAGCGTAATAATAGCGGTAAACATAAACGTCATACCCGGTTCGATAACTACCGGCATGCCTCCAAACTGTTGATTTTGAAGCGCATACGCCACACCAGTGGCCTGAACAGTAGCCAACACGACAGTGAAGTAGCGTGTATATTGACTAATCTTGCGTCGTCCTGCTTCACCTTCTTTTTTGAGCTGCTCTAGTTTTGGCACGACGGCGGTCAAAAGCTGCATGATAATCGAAGCTGAAATATAAGGCATGATTCCGATGGCAAAAACCGTAAAGCGTGACAAAGCACCACCAGAGAACATATTGAACATATCGATGATTGTGCCACGCTGCTGATCAAACAACTGCGCTAGTGCAACAGGATCAACACCTGGCACGGGTATGTGTGCGCCGATACGATAGACGATCAATGCGCCCAGCACAAAAAGCAAACGGCGCTTCAGCTCACTGAAGCGCCCTGCAGCGGCTAAGCCGCCTACTTGTCCTGTTCCTGGTAAAGCCACTTAATCCTCGACCTTTCCACCCGCTGCTTCGATAGCAGCACGTGCACCTTTAGTTACCCCTACGCCTTTAATAGTCAATGCACGCTCAACACTGCCTGAAGCAATAACTTTGGCTCGCTCAATTTGTTGACCGATCACATTGGCAACTTTCAAGGCTAAAATGTCAACAACCTCAGCTTCAACTTTGGCTAATTCACTCAAGCGTACCTCAGCAGTTTTACGTCCAACGCGCGAACTGAACCCCACCTTGGGCAGACGGCGCTGCAAGGGCATTTGGCCGCCTTCAAAACCAACTTTATGAAATCCACCTGAGCGTGAATGCTGACCTTTATGGCCACGGCCACATGTCTTACCCAGGCCAGAACCAATTCCGCGGCCAACTCGTTTTGGCGCAGTTTTTGAGCCAGCGGCTGGCTTAAGTGTATTTAGGCGCATGATCAGACTTCCTCAACCTTAACCATATAATTTACTTGATTGATCATGCCGCGCACACTAGGAGTATCTTCAACCTCAACTGAGTGGTGCATACGGCGCAATCCCAAACCTGCAACACAAGCTTTATGAGAGGCCAACCGCCCATTTGTGCTGCGTACCAATGTTACTTTAAGTTTTTTATCTGCCATGGCTTAACCCAAAATTTCTTCGACTGTTTTACCACGCTTGGCTGCGACTGAGTCTGGATCAGCCATTTTATCCAGGCCTTTAATGGTTGCTTGAACAACATTAATTGGATTGCTCGAACCAATACATTTTGCCAAAACATTATGCACGCCAACAACCTCAAAAACCGCACGCATCGCACCACCGGCAATAATTCCAGTACCTTCTGAAGCTGGCTGCATATAAACTTTAGCTGCACCATGAATACCTGTTAGCGCATGCTGCAATGTGCCTTCGTTCAAATTTACTTGAACCATGTTCTTACGTGCTGCTTCCATCGCTTTTTGGATAGCTGCAGGCACTTCGCGTGCTTTACCAGTCCCATAACCTACACGACCTTTACCATCACCAACCACTGTCAGCGCTGAAAAACCAAAAATGCGACCGCCTTTAACCACTTTGGCTACACGGCGCACGGATACAAGCTTTTCCTGTAGACCATCACCAGTCGCTTGCTCAAAATTTGCCATAGTCACATCCTTTAGAATTCAAGACCATTTTCACGTGCTGCATCGGCAAGATCCTTAATGCGGCCATGATATTTAAAACCAGAGCGATCGAACGCTACTTTAGAAACACCAGCTGATTTGGCACGCTCAGCAACAATACGGCCAACCACTTTGGCAGCAGCAGAATTGCCTGTTGAAGCGGCTTCTTTCTTAACTTCAGCATCCAATGTAGATGCGCTAGCCAAAACCTCACTACCATTCGGCGCGATAACCTGGGCATAAATATGCCTCGGTGTACGATTCACAGTCAGACGATAAGTGCCTAATTCGCGAATCTTGGCACGGGCGCGACGGGCGCGACGTAAACGAGATGATTTCTTATCCATTGCCATATCCAATAATAATTATTTCTTCTTGGCCTCTTTACGGACCACATGTTCATCAGCGTAACGTACGCCTTTACCTTTGTAAGGCTCCGGCGGACGATAAGCACGAATCTCAGCAGCCACCTGACCGACCTTCTGTTTATCGATGCCCCTAACAACAATCTCAGTTTGACTTGGCGTCTCAGCAGTAATACCTTCAGGCAACTCATAGTTTACTGGATGAGAAAAACCCAAAGACAGGTTGATGACCTTGCCCTGCGCCTGAGCACGATAACCCACACCTATTAGCTGCAGTTTTTTCTCAAAACCTTCACTTACACCTGTAACCAGGTTATTAACCAGTGCACGTGCAGTACCGGCCATTGTCCAAGAGTCTTTACTCTCTTTACGTACAGAAACCACCAGTTCATTGGCGTCATTGCGGGCAACATCAACAAGATTACTTATTTCTTGTTGCATTTGACCCTTACCGCCTTTAACAGTAATCATTTGACCATCAATGTTTACTTCAACACCTGATGGGATAGAAATCGGTTTTTTTGCAACTCTAGACATTGCGGATCACCACTTACGATACGTAACAAATAACTTCGCCACCCACACCGGCAGAACGTGCAGCACGATCTGTCATAACGCCATTCGGTGTAGAAACAATAGCAATACCCAAACCAGCATCTACTTTCGGTAAATCATCCTTTGGTTTGTACATACGCACACCTGGACGACTTGCTCGTTTAATGCTTTCGATAACAGGCTTACCTTCATAGTACTTAAGATCAACAACCAATACGGGTTTACCATCTTGATCGCTAACCTGAAAATTCTCTATATAGCCCTCGCCCTTCAACACTTCAGCGATCGAAGTTTTGAGCTTTGATGATGGCATAGACACCTGTGACTTTTCGGACGCTTGACCATTGCGAATCCGGGTCAACATGTCAGCAATTGGATCACTCATGCTCATTTATGTATTACTCCAAAGTCTAGTCTCATCAGGGCTATAGGTTTTAGTAAACAGCCCACATATCAATCTTCTTACCAACTCGCTTTAACCAAACCAGGCACGTCACCACGCATCGCGGCCTCACGAAGCTTGTTACGAGACAAACCAAATTTGCGATAATAGCCATGAGGGCGACCACTAAGACTACAACGGTTTCTTAGTCGTGACGGACTGGCATCGCGAGGCAGCGCACGGAATTTAGTTTGTGCTTCCTCACGCTCTTCCAGGCTCAGGCTTACATCCTGCATTTTGCGCTTTAATTCAGCGCGTTTGATTGCATATTTAGCAACAGTACGCTGACGTTTGATTTCACGATTAACCATGGACTTCTTTGCCATAATTCTTAACCCTTAAATGGAAAATTAAATGCAGCCAGCAGTGCACGGCCTTCATCGTCATTTTTTGCAGTTGTAGTAATGGTAATGTCCATTCCACGCAAAGCATCAATCTTATCGTAATCTATCTCTGGAAAGATGATTTGCTCCTGCACTCCCATACTGTAATTGCCGCGACCATCAAATGATTTAGCACTCAAACCACGGAAATCACGAATACGTGGGATCGCAATATTAATCAGACGATCCAAAAATTCATACATGTGACTGCTACGCAGTGTCACTTTACAACCAATTGGCCAGCCATCTCGAATCTTAAAGCCCGCGATAGACTTACGCGACAGTGTAGACACTGCCTTTTGACCAGCAATTTTTTCCATATCAGCAATCGCGTTTTGGACGACCTTTTTATCACCAACCGCTTCGCCTATCCCCATATTCAGGGTGATTTTAGTGATGTGAGGCACTTCCATAACGCTGCCGTAATTAAACTGCTCCATCAGCTGCTTAGTTACAGTTTCTTTATAGTAATTCGACAATCTAGCCATTGCTAAAAACCTTACGCTTAAATATCTACTACTTCGTTATTAGACTTGAAGTAACGCACCTTACGACCGTCTTCCAGAACACGAAAACCAACACGATCAGCCTTTTTGGTTGCTGGATTAAAAAGAGCAACATTTGAAACACTAATAGCCGCTTCTTTTTCTACAATTCCACCAGCAACTCCACGTTGCGGATTTGGCTTTGTGTGGCGCTTGACCATGTTGACATTTTCAACAATCACACGGTCGTCAGCTGTCACACGCAAAACATTCCCACGCTTACCTTTATCCTTACCTGTCAGAACGATGACATCATCGCCTTTTTTGATCTTACGCATCGTTATATACCTAGTTTCAATCCGCAATAATTCTTACAGCACTTCGGGTGCCAAAGAGACAATTTTCATAAACTGCTCTGTACGCAGCTCACGTGTCACCGGTCCAAAGATACGTGTACCGATAGGTTGCAGGTTATTGTTCAGCAAAACAGCAGCGTTACCATCAAAACGGATCAAAGATCCATCTGCACGGCGCACACCCTTACGTGTACGAACAACAACTGCGTTATAAACCTCACCTTTTTTAACCTTACCGCGAGGAATTGCTTCCTTCACACTAACCTTGATGATGTCACCAATACCGGCGTAACGACGGCGAGAGCCGCCCAACACCTTAATACACTGCAGACGACGAGCACCACTGTTGTCGGCAACATCCAAGTTAGACTGCATTTGAATCATGTTTCGTCTCCGCTAATCTCTTTGCGCTTTTTCCAATACACCTTAGTCAATCAACGGCGCACGATCATCAATACGTACCAGTCGCCATGACTTGCTTTTCGCCAAGGGGCGGCACTGCGCAATAGTGACAACATCACCTTCATTACACTCATTATTTTCATCGTGAGCATGCAGTTTGGTTGAACGTTTGATGAACTTCTTATAAACGGGGTGTTGTACCCGACGCTCAACCAGAACAGTGATCGTTTTATCCATCTTATTACTGACCACACGCCCGCTAATTTCACGTGACATTAGATTTTCTTCACTCATGATCAGTTACTCGCTTTTTGGTTCAAAACGGTCTTAACACGTGCAACAGTGCGACGATTTTCTTTCAACAAATGATGTTGAGCCATTTGCCCTGTACCTATTTGCATACGAAGGTTAAAACCTTCGCGCAGCAAGTCTTCGAGCTCTTTGTTCAGCTCATCCACACTTTTCTCTCTCAACTCACTCGCATTCATTACATCACGCTCCGAGACACAAACGTTGTTTTAACAGGCAATTTAGCAGCAGCAAGGCGGAATGCTTCACGGGCCAACTCTTCAGATACGCCTTCCATTTCGTAAAGCATGCGGCCAGGCTGAATTTCAGCAACCCAAAATTCAACATTACCTTTACCCTTACCCATACGCACTTCCAACGGCTTATTGGTAATTGGCTTGTCAGGAAAAATACGAATCCAAATACGGCCACCACGTTTGATATGACGAGTCATGGCACGGCGAGCAGCCTCAATCTGACGAGCGGTTATACGTCCGCGAGCCGTTGCTTTTAGACCAAACTCACCAAAGCTGACCTTATTACCACGCTGCGCAAGGCCACGGTTACGGCCTTTGTGCATTTTGCGGAACTTCGTTTTTTTAGGTTGCAGCATTTCTTTCTATCCCATTACTTAGCAGCAGCTTTTTCCTGAGCTTCGGCACTCTCTTGATCGCCAAAAACCTCACCTTTGAAAAGCCAGACCTTAATTCCGATCACACCCGATGGCGTGTGCGCAGACGCAACACCATAGTCAATATCAGCACGCAATGTATGTAGTGGCACACGGCCTTCGCGATACCATTCAGTACGCGCAATTTCTGCGCCATTGAGGCGTCCTGACACTTGAATTTTAATTCCTTGCCCACCCAAACGCATCGCATTGGTAACTGCGCGCTTCATGGCACGGCGAAACATAATCCGACGTTCAAGCTGTTGGGCTACGCTCTGTGCTACCAAGGTCGCATCAAGCTCTGGCTTACGAATCTCTTCAATGTTCACATGAACAGC
This sequence comes from uncultured Chromatiaceae bacterium, assembly GCA_945787785.1. Lineage (GTDB taxonomy): Bacteria > Pseudomonadota > Gammaproteobacteria > Tenderiales > Tenderiaceae > Tenderia. The sequence goes on along the minus strand of CALZIO010000011.1, from coordinate 3,889 downwards.
ACCAACCGGCAGATCCATCATATTAGAGAGTTTGTGACGAAGCTTTTCTATATCCTCACCTTTCTTACCAATCACAATGCCTGGACGAGCAGTATGAATAGTAATGCGAGCATTACGCGCCGGGCGCTCGATCTGGATATGGCTAACAGACGCCTGCGCTAGTTCCTTCCGGATGAAATCACGCACTTTAAGATCAGTATGAAGTAAACCAGCGTAATCTTTGCTTTCTGCATACCACTTGGACGTCCAGTCCTTGACGATACCAAGACGTATTCCAGTTGGATGAACTTTTTGACCCATAATTGCCTCTCTTACTTCTCAGCCACAGCCACAGTGATGTGGCTTGTGCGCTTCAGAATTCGGTTAGCACGGCCTTTAGCTCGCGCCTGAATACGTTTGTGTGTTGGCCCCGCATCTACAAACACAGTCGAAACCTTCAGCTCATCAATATCCGCACCATCATTATGCTCAGCGTTAGCGATTGCAGACTCAAGCAGCTTTTTCATGATGGCAGCGCCTTTTTGAGTGCTGAACTGCAGTGATTGCAGAGCAGGTTCAACACCCATGCCACGAATTTGATCTGCGACCAAACGCGCCTTTTGAGGCGAAATACGCGCATTTCTCAAAGATGCAGTCGTTTTCATTATTTAAAACTCCGTTACCTTGACTTCTTATCCGCAACATGACCTCTGTAGGTGCGAGTCTGTGCAAACTCGCCCAACTTATGACCAACCATATTTTCATTGATCAAAACTGGCACATGCTGACGACCATTATGGACAGCAATAGTCAAACCAATCATTTGCGGCATAACCATTGAGCGGCGTGACCAAGTTTTGACTGGACGCCGATCATTTTTCTCAACAGCCTCATCCACCTTTTTCAACAGATGCGCATCAATAAATGGACCTTTTTTGATTGAACGTGGCACGTTTCTAGCCCTCTACCTTTAAGTTACTTACGACGACGAACAATCAGCTTGTCCGTACGCTTGTTCTTACGAGTCTTATAGCCTTTAGTCGGCACGCCCCATGGAGAAACGGGATGGCGACCACCAGCAGTACGACCTTCACCACCACCGTGCGGATGGTCAACCGGATTCATAGCCACACCACGAACGGTCGGACGCTTACCACGCCAGCGGTTGGCACCTGCCTTACCCAGAGAACGCAATGAGTGCTCAGAATTACCTACTTCACCAATTGTGGCACGGCAATCAGCCAGCACTTTACGCATTTCACCAGAACGAAGCCGCAATGTTGCATGCGAACCTTCCTTAGCTACCAACTGAACGGCAGCACCTGCACTACGCGCAATTTGCGCACCCTTACCTGGCTTCATCTCAATACAATGCACGGTAGTACCAACCGGGATGTTTCTTAGTGGCAGGCAGCTTCCAGGCTTGATTGGTGCATCAATACCAGAAGAGATCTCAGTACCAGCAGTCACTCCTTTTGGCGCGATCATATAGCGACGCTCTCCATCGGCATACAAAACCAGCGCAAGGTGCGCACTGCGGTTCGGATCATACTCCAAGCGTTCAACGTGTGCCGGTATCCCATCCTTATCGTTACGACGGAAATCGACGACACGATAATGCTTTTTATGACCACCACCACGGCGACGGACAGTAATACGACCTGCATTGTTACGACCTGAAGACTTGATCTTCTTTTCCAGCAAAGGTGCGTGCGGTGCACCCTTGTGAAGCTCAGGCGTCACAACCTTGACAACAAACCGGCGACCCGCTGAAGTCGGTTTTGCTTTTACTAATGCCATGACTCTAGAATCCTTATTCTTGCTCGCTCAACGCTTACTGCGCACCCATAAAGTCAAGATCTTGACCTGGCTGCAACTTAACATAAGCTTTTTTCCAGTCGGCGCGTCGGCCTGCTACCTGACCAAAACGTTTACGCTTACCTTTTACATTAGCCACTTGAACAGAGTCGACTTTTACATCGAACATCAACTCAACCGCCTTTTTAATCTCAATCTTGTTTGCGTCAGGTATAACCTTAAACACAAACTGCTGGTTGGTATCAGCAGCGATTGTTGACTTTTCTGAGATGACTGGCGCCAACAAAACTTTCATTAAACGCTCTTTTTTCATGCAAACATCCCCTCTACCTGCTTCAGTGCAGCAGCCGTCATCAACACCTTGTCTGATCCCACCAAACTGACCGGGTCAATCTGACTCGCTTCTAAGACGTAGACATTTGGCAGGTTGCGCGCAGCCAATGAAAGCGCAGCATCTTCTGCCTCGGTCACTAACAGGACCGTATCCTGCAAACCCATCTTGTTTAACTTTTCATTCAGTTCTTTGGTCTTGGGCGTATCAAGCTTAATACTATCTACAGCAACAAGACGGTCCTGACGCAACAACTCGGACAAAATCGAGCACATTGCACCACGATACATTTTCTTGTTCACCTTCTGTGAATGATCCTGTGGCACAGCAGCGAAGGTTTTACCCCCGGTCCGCCATAACGGGCTGCGTATTGTACCAGCTCTTGCGCGCCCTGTCCCCTTTTGTCGCCATGGTTTTGCACCACCACCACGAACTGCAGAACGATTTTTATGCGCACGCGTACCTGAGCGAGCACCAGCCATATACGCAGTGACTATTTGGTGGACCAATGCTTCGTTAAAATCCTTGCCAAATGTCTCATCTGATAGTGCAACAGATTCATTTGACGTCTCACCAGTAGCTGTAACTAGTTTCAGTTCCATTTACCCAACTCCTTACGAACGCGCCTTGACAGACGGACGAATGATCAAGTTACCGCCCTTAGCACCGGGAACCGCACCCTTAATCAACAACAGGTTGCGTTCGATATCCACACGAACAACTTCAAGGTTCTGGGCAGTGTTACGAACCGCACCCATGTGACCAGACATCTTTTTACCTTTAAATACACGACCAGGCGTCTGACAGTGACCAATTGAACCAGGAGCACGATGCGATAATGAGTTACCATGCGTCGCATCTTGCATGCTGAAGTTATGACGCTTGATAACACCGGCAAAACCTTTACCAATAGTCTTACCAGTCACATCAACCTTTTGGCCAGACTCGAAGACATCAACCTTGATCTCATTTCCGACTGAGATTTCTTCACCTTCACCATCAGCAAGACGAAACTCCCATAGACCGCGGCCAGCTTCTACACCTGCTTTGGCAAAATGTCCCGCAAGCGGCTTTGAAACTCGGCTGGCCTTACGCTCACCCAAGGTAACCTGATAGGCACGATATCCATCACGCTCAGCGTCACGAACCTGGGTGACTCGATTAGGATTAACCTCAACCACAGTCACCGGAATAGATTCACCGGCATCTGTAAAGATGCGCGTCATTCCAGCTTTTCGACCAACTACACCAATCGTCATTTCATTACTCCTAGCTTCTCAGCTATCCACGGCAACATTCGTCGCCGCTAGCAAAACCTTTTATGTCAATTTAATCTGAACGTCTACGCCCGCGGCCAAATCCAGCTTCATCAACGCATCAACTGTCTTGTCAGTCGGATCGACAATATCCATCAAACGCTTATGGGTACGGATTTCGTATTGATCACGAGCATCTTTATTTACATGCGGTGAAATCAATACAGTAAAACGCTCTTTCTTTGTAGGCAGCGGGATCGGGCCTTTAACTTGAGCGCCGGTACGCCTAGCTGTCTCTACAATTTCACGTGCCGATTGATCTATCAAACGATAATCAAAGGCTTTTAAACGTATACGGATTTTCTGATTCGCAGTCATATCGCCTTACTCAATAATCTTAGAAACGACGCCGGCACCGACAGTGCGACCACCTTCACGAATCGCAAAGCGCAGACCTTCTTCCATCGCAATCGGCGCGATCAGGCTGACGGTCATGGCGACGTTA